>JAWOEO010000147.1:0-5468 GCA_046482755.1 Halohasta sp.
ACGGAAGTCTGACAGTGACATTCCCAACGAGTGTCGCTGACGCGAAAGCGTGGTCTAGCGAACCCACGAGGCCCATTGATGGGGCCCGTGGATGACAGAAAAGCTACCTTAGGGATAACAGAGTCGTCACGCGCAAGAGCACATATCGACCGCGTGGCTTGCTACCTCGATGTCGGTTCCCTCCATCCTGCCCGTGCAGAAGCGGGCAAGGGTGAGGTTGTTCGCCTATTAAAGGAGGTCGTGAGCTGGGTTTAGACCGTCGTGAGACAGGTCGGCTGCTATCTATTGGGGGTGTTACGGTACGTGCCATGAACGGTCGTATAGTACGAGAGGAACTACGACTGGGTGCCACTGGTGTATCGGTTGTCCGTCAGGGCAGTTGCCGAGTATCCACGCACCGCGGGGTAAGAGCTGAACGCATCTAAGCTCGAAACCCACATGAAAAAGACGTACCATGGAGGTCACTCGTAGAAGACGAGTTCGATAGACTCGGGGTGTGCGCACCGAGGCAACGAGGTGTTGAGCCCACGAGAACTAACAGACCGAGCCATACTCATATTATGCACTGACCCACTGTCATGGGTCCAGGCGCAAACTGGATTGCACATATTACGCGATCGCACATGTCGTAGACCGATTTGGAGCACAGTGGTTCGACTCCACTGATCGGCGTTACGGCGGCCATAGCGACGAGGTTCCACCCGTACCCATCCCGAACACGGAAGTTAAGCTCGTCTGCGTACCACGCAGTACTGGAGTGGGAGACCCTCTGGGAGTTGTGGTTCGCCGCCCCTCTTCATACTGGTTCCACTGGAACCACCCTCATACAGTGATCCGTTGGGATCACTCACCCATTAGCCCGCGAGCGGTAGCGCTGCTCGTGGGCTTTTCGTATTTGTAGAGGGCAGTAACTCTATACCTACTTCAGGCGGCTGGACGCTCCCTACCGCCAACTCGCGGCCTATCCGTCTCCTCTAACCGTGCCACACCGAGAATAGACGCCTCGGCGGTGGTACGTTGAGGACTCGATGACGCGTGGTGGTCGATTGCGCCGTTTGTAATTATTCGTCGGCCGTCTCGACGGCCGCCTCTGCGGCGTTCTGTTTGACGCTCTCGAGTCCCTGCGTGCATTTCTGCTTGCTACTGTACCCCTCACCGCTGTCGGCGAGGATGTTCCCGTTGTCGTGGACGAGCCGCCATCGCCACTGGCCGGCAGTGTCCTCGTACACCTCGAAGGTCGCCTTCGACATATACGGTGGTTGTCACACCAGTTACTTCGTTCTACTGCCAGTAACCTGTCAGTTGTCACGTTCGAACGCTGGTGGGGTCAGTGACTGTGAGACGACCGTGCCGTCCGGTTGGAGCCGAACCGTACCGAGGGTGACCGTGTCGCCGGGTGAGCCGTTGGCCGCGATCCGCTGAAGGGTCGACTCCTGATCCAGCCGGTCCCACGTGATCCGTTC
Source organism: Halohasta sp. (assembly GCA_046482755.1). Classification (GTDB taxonomy): domain Archaea; phylum Halobacteriota; class Halobacteria; order Halobacteriales; family Haloferacaceae; genus Halohasta. Next base: position 1,464 of record JAWOEO010000147.1, read on the forward strand.
GACGACCCGCTGGAACTCCTCGGGATCCCGCCAGCCCGAATCGATCTCCGAGGGGACGTGGACGACGAACTGGAGATCCGACTCAGTAACGTGAATCCCGACCAGAAACCGATCGCCAGCTTCGGCTTCGTCGCTTTCGGTATCGGTCATACCATCGCTTCGGCAACGACGGGCAAAACGGCTGTGGGTCGACCGCCAGTAGTCGGAGGCTACTGCTCCGTAGGCTGTGGCTAACGGTAGCACAGCCCTGAGCCACCGGAGGTAGAACGGTTTTTGCCGGTCGGTGGGCCACTGGGAGTAATGAGTTACAAGATCGGCCTGGTGGGCAAACCATCGGTCGGCAAATCCAGTTTCTTCAATGCGGCGACGATGAACGACGTGCCCGAGGGGGCCTACCCGTTTACGACGATCGACCCCAGCGTCGGTGAAGCCTACGTGCGCGTCGACTGTGCGGCTCCGGAGTTCGACGAGACGTGTACCCCGAACGTCGGCGTCTGCAAGCACGGCACGCGGTTCGTCCCGACGAAACTCGTCGACGTCGCGGGACTCATCCCCGGCGCACACGAGGGCAACGGCCTCGGCAACCAGTTCCTCACCGATCTCAACGAGGCCGACGTGTTGATCCACATCGTCGACTTCTCGGGCAAGACCGATATCGAAGGCGAGGCGACCGAGGGTCACGATCCACGTGACGATATCGACTTCCTCGAAGACGAACTCGACATGTGGTATCTCGGCATTCTGGAGTCAGGCATCGACAAACACGAGACGAAGTATCAGGGTGCCGAGGCCAAAATCGAGGTCGACCTCGCCGAACAGATGAGCGCGTTCAAGACGAACAAAGACGAGATCAAGCAGATCATCCTCTCCTTGGATCTTGAACTCGACACCGAGACGTGGGACGCCGACGATCGGGAGGCACTCGCGCGTGAGATCAGAAAGCGCACGAAGCCGATGCTGATCGCGGCCAACAAGATGGACACCCCCGAGGCCCAGGCCAACTGGGAGGAAATCACCAGCGATCCCGACTACGACCATCTAACCTTCGTCCCGGCAAGTGCCCACGCCGAAAAGGCACTCAAAACCGCCGCCGAGGGTGGTGTCGTCGACTACACCGCGGGTGACGACGACTTCGAGATCGTCGACGACGTCTCGGCCGAACAGGAGGCTGGCCTCGAACGGATCCGGGAGTTCGTCACGGAGTTCGGCGGCACCGGCGTCCAGCAGGCCATCGAGACCGCACTGTTCGATGTCCTTGGGAGCATCGCGATCTTCCCCGGCAGCGCCAACGGGAGCGCCGACGAGAAGGGTGTCTTCCGGGACTGCTTCATTCTACCTGAGGAGTCGACCACCGAGGATTTCGCCTACTTCCTCCACTCCGATATCGGCGACGGCCTCCTCCACGGGATCGACTGCCGGAGCAACCGACAGATCGGCTCGGACCACGAACTCGACCATCGGGACGTGGTTGAGATCGTCTCGACCAACTAGTCGCCCGTTTCGACCGCATCGATGGCCTTCTCAAGGGCGACTACCGCGTGGGTCGCACTCTGCTGGGCGACCGCCTGCCGATCGCCGTCGAAGACGTGACGCTCGGCGCGCGCGAACGACGACTCGCTGCCCCACGGTCCGGCGTAGGCGACGCCGATGTAAACGAGACCGACCGGCTTCTCGTCGGTGCCGCCCGTCGGCCCGGCAATGCCGGTCGTCGACACGCCCCACGTCGTCCCGGCGGTGTCACGGACGCCGCGGGCCATCTCGCAGGCGACCGACTCGCTGACCGCGCCGTCGGCATCGAGTGACTCACGGGAGACACCGAGGGCCGTCTGTTTGGCGTCGTTCGAGTAGGCAACGATCCCCCGGTCGACATAGTCGCTCGCACCGGGGATGTCGGTCAGTCGGGTACAGACGCGGCCACCGGTCAGCGACTCGGCGACCGCGATGGTTTCGCCGCGTTCGCGGAGTCGGTCGCCGACCCATTCGGCGGGCCGATCGGGATCGCCAGGCAGGGATGGTGACATAGGCAGACGGTCTCGGGCTATGATGGTGAACCCTTCGGCGGCCGACAGTCAGGTCTCCTCGCGGATCTGGGTCCAGAGCTCTTCGAGCCGCTGGTCGGCCGACGACTCCCGGCTCGGGCGGTCGATGGTCGAACACAGCGTGTGATCCTCCGAGAGCCAGACGGCGATTTCGCTAAAATCGAGTTCGTAGCGCGTGGTGTGCTGGCCGCCCTGCCGGATCTGAGTCGACTCGGTGACCAGCGACGTCTCGGCGAGCTGGTCGAGTTTTCGGTACATCGTCGACAGCGGGATCTCACAGGCTTCCGAGAGCTCGTTGGCGGTCATCGGCTCCGAGAGGGCTTCGATGATCCGTCTGGTCGGCTCGTCACCGAGCACGTCGAGTACGTCCTCAGTCCGGAACTCGTCGTCCCGAGCCGACGGGTCGCGAACCATTACACACAGGTAGAGCCGACACTCGGATAAATATACTTATTAGCCGCGGGTGTCGGCTTCGTGTCGGCGTTTCGGGCCCGTTGTTTCGACCGTCATACCACTGTTGTCTCGGTGAGCCACAGGTGGGCAACGGCGATGTCGAGACGGGGCTACTCGAATACGCCTCGACCCGATGGGCTCCGATCAGTCGAGTGCAGCGTCGACTTTCTCGATCGGGTGTGGGGGTTTGCCGTACTGTTTTTCGTAGTCGGCCAACTGTGAGCGACAGGAGGTCCCCGGCGCGACGACCTCGGTGGCCGGCGACTCGTCGACCGCATCGAACAGCAGGCGGCCGATCGCCTGGCTCATCGAGTAGTGTTCGGCCTCGTAGCCGAAGGAGCCGGCCATCCCACAGCAGGTCGTGTCGAGGACGTCGACCTCGTAGCCGACCCGCCGGAGGACGCCCACCGCGTGGTGGTCCCGGCTGGCGGCCGTCTGGTGGCAGTGGCCGTGGTAGGCGACGGTCGAATCCGCCGCGGCATCGAGGGCCTCGTCGAGCCGGAAGGTGTCGAGATACTCCATGATGCTGTAGGTGTTGTCGGCGACCGCCTTGACGTCCTCGCCCGCCAGCAGGTCGAGGTAGTCCTCCTGATACATGACCGCATCCGAGGGCTCGACGCTGACGACGTCCCAACCGTCGTCGACCCGTGGTGCGAGGGCGTCGACGTTCGCCCGCGCAGTCGCCCGGGACTGGTCGACCATGGCCTTCGAGTGGGCCGGCCGGCCGCTGTCGGTGACGTCGTCGGGAATCTCGACGTGGACGCCGGCGGCTTCGAGCGTCCGCACCGCGGCTTTCCCGACAGCGGGCTGGGTGTAGTTCGTGTAGGGATCGGCGACGAGCAGGACCTTCCGGTCGGCCTCGCCGGCGTCGACCGCCGGGGTCCGATCGCGGTCCCATTTCTGGAGCGTCTCGCGTTTGAACGTCGGCAGTTCGCGCTCGCGGGCGATGCCCAGCGTCTTCTCCAGCAGGAGGCCGCTGCCGGGGAGTTTGGCTGCGAGGTTCGAGACCGGCGCGAACGTGCTGCCGAGGCTGTAGAGCGTCTCGACGTTGGCGAACAGTTTGTCCCGAAACGGGATCCCCTCCCGGTTGTGGTGTTCGTGTTTGACCTCGGTTTTGAGCTTCGCCATGTCGACGCCGCTGGGGCAGTCCCGTTTACAGCCCTTACAGCCGATACAGAGATCCAAGACCTCGTGGGTGAACTCCTCGCTGAACACGTCCTCGGGCAGATCGCCGCTCATCGCCCGCCGGAGCATGTTCGCCCGGCCGCGAGTCGACGTAATCTCCTCGTTTTCTGTCGCCCGGTAGGTCGGACACATGATCGAGCCCGTGGTCTCCTGGTGGCCGGTACAGCCCGCACAGCCGTGGCAGAGTTCGGCCATCCCCTGGAAGCCGTTCTCGTTGGCCCACTGCAACTCGGGTTCGAAGCCGGCGTCGAACTCGTAGTCGGCATCGTACCGGAGGTTCTCTCGGGGGTCCGAATCGCCGCAGACGTTGCCCGGATTCAAGAGGCCC
>JAWOEO010000171.1:0-2737 GCA_046482755.1 Halohasta sp.
GAGAGCAGGGGATTCTGGTTGGTGAGGACGTCTACGTAGTTGGCGAGGCCGACGAACTCGCCGGTTTTGGCCGCCTCGAAGAGGTTGTCGGCGTACAGCGAGACCCGAAACGTGCGCCACAGCGGCCACAGCGCGATCGCCGTCAACACCAGGAACGCCGGTGTGAGCAGGAGGTAGGCGTAGGCCTGCTCGCTGAGGCCCTCCATCCAGTTGAGGGTGCGGGAAATCGGGTTCCAGTCGAATCCCTGCTGTTGCTGTTGTTGTTCAGTCGCCATGGTCGACTCCTCCGAAATGCGGGAGGTCATCTATACCTCCGAGGTCTGGGGGATCGTCTTCGGTGGTATGTTGGGGGATCATGATTGCTCTTAGATGCTTTCCAGGTCGATGAACGCGTTTTCCAGTTCACTCATCGCCTGCTCCGGCTCCTTTCGGCCCTGGAGGGCGTCGTTGATCTCCTGGTAGGCCTCCTGTGACTGCTGGGACCACACCGGCGTCACCGGACGGGCGACCGCGGAGTCGCCAGCCTGTCGCAGCGTCTCGGTGTACTCGCCGAACGAGGGATGCTCTCCGGCCAGGCTCTCGACGTAGTCGGGTTCGTGGGGGAGGAAGCCCGGCCCGTTGAGCTGTGCGGCCTGGACCGGCTCGGAGTGGACGGCCCGAACGACCTCTAAGGTCGACTCCAGGTCGCTGGTGTTGGGGTTGACACCGATCAGCCAGCCGCCGAGTGCGGCGGCCGACCCGCCGAGCCCCTCGTAGCGAGACTCCTCCTCCGGGACGCCGTAGGGCATCGGCATCACGCCGAGTTCCTGGTCGCCGGTGAACTGGTCGGCGGCCAGCCCGATGGTGTAGACCCAGTTGCGCATCGCCACGGCGTTGGTGTCGCCGACGAACGCGCCGTCGGTCTGCTGTTCGGTCCAGCCGAAGACCTCGGTGGGCGAACACTGGGTGATGTCCTGATTGGCCGCGTCGCTGCCGGTGACCAGATCCCGGCCGACGTTGAGCGCCTCGATCACCGGTTCCTCGCTGACGGTCACCGGGCGGTCACCCACGGGACCGAAGAGGGTGTCCAAGCCCCCGAAATAGGCCCCGCCGTAGCCGGACATGAGTTCGTTGAACGTACAACACGAAAGGCCAGAATAGCTGTCGGCCTGCCAGACGTAGCCGTACTCGACGTCCGACTGCTCGTGGACCTCGGCGACCGCGGCGCTCCAGGTCTCCCAGGAGGGCGGGTCGGTCGACCAGCGATCGAACTCGCTGTCGGAGTAGCCCGCCTCCCGAAACAGGTCCTTGCGGTACTGCATCGTCGGGAAGTCCGGGAAGAAGGGCAGCGCCCACAGTTCGCCGGTCTCCGGGTGGCTGCCGGTGTCGACGAGCATCTCGAAGCTATCGGATTTGACCTGGTCGACGAACGAACTGTCGAGTTCGGCTTCGAGGTTGACGATGCTGTCGCGGACGATAAACGGGATCGTCCACCCGTTGTCCATCACGAAGATGTCGGGGGAGTCCTGCTGGGCGTCGAGCAGCGTGACGATCTCCTCGGCCCGTGCGCCCGTCTCCTCGGGTCCGGCAGTGATTTCGATACTGATCTCCTCGGGGACGCCTGCCTCGTGGAACGCCGCCGGGTCGAACGTCTGGGCGATCGCCTGGTTGCCGAGGATCTCGACATCCGTCGCTTCGCCCGACGCATAACAGCCCGCCAGCGACGCCACCCCGGCCGTCCCGGCCGCCTGAATGAACCGGCGTCTCGCCAGCGAGCTCGTGGTCGACGTTCCGCTTTTATTTACTTTTTCTACCACGATGAATAGATATACCACATGATTAATCATAAATATTTTTGCGGTCAGTTTCAACATCCTCCCAACGATATTTGAAATGACAGATCTGACGGCGTCGACCGGCTATCGTCCGCGAGCAGGTGGCTGCTCGTCGACCGTCGTTCTGGTCGTCGAAACACGCCGGACATATCACGGTTCGGACCAAGGAACGAGTAATGACTGCACCGAACCGGAACACGCTGTGGGGCCGGGCGATCGCCGCCGAACTCGCCCGCAGCGGCGTTCGAACCGTCTGTGTCTCGCCAGGAAGTCGGTCGACGCCGCTGACTGTTGCCTGTGACGAACACGACGACCTGCGGACGGTCTCGGCGCTCGACGAACGCTCGGCGGCCTACTTCGCCCTCGGGCGGGCCCGCCGCACCGGCGAAGTGACACCGCTCGTCTCCACGTCGGGCACTGCGGCCGCCAACTACCACCCAGCCGTGATCGAAGCCAATCAGGGCCGGGTTCCACTGTTGCTGCTCACGGCTGATCGCCCGCCGGAGGTGCGGGACTCGGGGGCGAATCAGACAGTTGATCAGGAGAAACTGTACGGCGACGCCGTCCGGTGGTACACGGACCTCCCCGAACCTGCCGCCCGCAAGCGAGTCCTCCGCTCGCTACGGACCGACGTCTGTCGGGCGGTGGGGACCGCCGAGGGGACGCCCGCCGGGCCGGTGCATCTGAACATCCCGTTCCGTAAACCGCTGGAGCCGACGCCCGTCGACGGCGACGTGCCTGCCGATCTCTCGCGGTTGGCCGCGATGGGTCGTGGCGATGACGAACCGTTCGTAAATCGGACGGCGGGCCAGCCGCAACTGGACGACCGGGACCTCCGCAAACTGGCCGCCGCGGTCGCGGTCGACCGCGGACTGATCGTCGCCGGACCGGCCGACCCGCCGGGACTCACCGCCGAATCCGTG
>JAWOEO010000206.1:0-4805 GCA_046482755.1 Halohasta sp.
GTTATGCACCCAAGGAGCTTCCGGTGCCTGAAGAGGTGAAAAAGAAACAGTCTCTTCCATCGAGAGTTCGGAGCCGTTCTCGATGAGGTTGGCGTCGACGTTTACTTCCCCGACATCGTTGACGAGAACGGCGATATCGTACTCCTCGCCGCCAACCGTGAGGAGGTGGTTGAGCAGGGTCGTCTTTCCGGCGCCGAGACCGCCACTCAGGATCGTGACCGGGGGTTGCTCGTCGACGGTCATCAGTCGTCAGCCAGTGCGAGTTCGCGCTGTTCTTCGGCGGTAAACGGGTCCGGATACTCGTTCCAGTTCTCCTCCATCTCCGCGTCCGAGAGGACACAGCCTTCCAGTCGCTCGATCAGTGTCTCCTGATCGAATTCGCGGCCGATGAATACGAGCTCTGACCCGCGGTCGCCCCACTGGTCGTCCCAGTCCTCTTTGATGCCGGGACGAGCGGCGAAGTAACGCTCTTGTTGGGCCTTTGGGAGCGTGGCGATCCACGTCCCTTTCGGACCGGCCCGGACCGACTGACCTGCCTTGTCGAGACCCATGGCGATGTCTTCACGACCAGCGGACCAAAAAAATCCCTTCGCGCGAACGATACCGTCGGGGAGGTCGGCGAAGAGTCGAGCGATCCGCTCGGGGTGGAACGGTCGGCGGGATTCGAAGACGAACGAGGTGACCCCGTGTTCGTCGGCGGCCGACTCGTGGTGGTGGCCGTGCTGGAGTTCACGCTTCCAACCGGCGGACTGACTCGCGCGATCGAAATCGAACCGACCCGTATTCAGGATCTCTCTGGGGTCTATTGCCCCGTGTTCGGTTCGGATAATATTTGCTCGCGGTTGGAGCGCCCGTAGCACTCCCTCTATCTCTTCAAGCTCATCGTCGGGGACGAGATCGCACTTGTTCAACAAGAGGACATCGCAGAACTCGATCTGATCCATCAGCGCCTCCTCGGGGACACGGTTACCCTGTGGATCGATGGAGTCGTCGGTGAGAGCTTGGCCGGAATCAAACCCTTTCCAGAAGCTGTGCGCGTCAACGACGCTGACCATTGTGTCGAGTTCGTAGACGCCCGTGGGGTCGAAATTCGCGTCTTCGAATCCGCGAGCAAACGTCTGTGCAACCGGAATCGGTTCGCTGATCCCGGACGACTCCACGAGAAGATACTCGAAGTCTCGCTCCTCGGCTAATCGGCCTACCTCGTTAAGCATGTCCCCGCGGAGCCGACAGCAGATACACCCGTTCGACATCTCGATGATTTCGTCGTCGTTCTGGGTGAGATCCGACTCGCGTTCGACGAGGTCGGCGTCGACGTTCACTTCGCCCATGTCGTTGACTAAGACGGCGGCGTTCAGTTCTTGTTCGCTACTAAGAATGTGGTTGAGCGTCGTCGTTTTGCCGGCACCGAGGCTTCCGCTGAGGATCGTTACCGGGATCGGGTCGTCGTTGGACAGCATACACTAATTATGAATCCACTATACTAAAATACTAATTATTACGTTATAGATCGAATAGTCATAACAGATACTAATAACTCTAAACAGAGCCTTAGCATATGAGCGTCGTTAGCATCTCGATGCCCGAGGCATTGCTTGAACGCATCGACAAGTTCGCCGAAGAACACGGGTACAGTGGTCGAAGCGAAGTCGTACGCGAAGGCACACGTACGCTACTCGAAGAGTTTCAAGAGCGAGATATCGAGGGACAGAAGCATATGTGTACAGTAACGGCCGTCTTCGAGTACTGTCAGCCCGCCGTTCAACAGCGTCTCACGGGAGTACGCCACGAGTACGATGATATTGTCTCCGCGACGACCCACACACACGTCCAAGACCAGTACTGTATGGAGTTGTACGTTTTAGAGGGGACCACAGAGGCACTGTCTGGATTCGTCAACAGCGTTCGAGCAGTGCCGAATGTCCAAGCGGTGGATTACTCGATCGCCTCACTGGGCGATGCTCACATCGATCAGCGCATCAAGTCTTGAACACCGCTCAGTGCTCGGCGAGGAGCATCAGTTTCACTCGACTCACCGTATCGAAATCGCGCAAGCGATAGGTGAGAGTCCGGACGCGCGAGGCTGGCCCGTTACAAAAGAGCGTCTCGAGACACCACTCTCCTTCATGGATATGATTCGTGGTCGTGATGACGTCCTGAAACTGGTGTTGTACGTCGTGGATGTCTTCGATAACTGCTTTATGTTCATAATCGAAAGCGATGATGACGACGACGTCGCCTTCAATATCCTCTAGTCTGGTGTGTGACTCGATGTACTCCTGCATCGCTTCGCGGGCGCCACGGGAACGTGAATCTAACCCCTCTGCTTGCCACGTTTCATCGAACTCGGACAGGAGGTTGTCAGGGATGTTGAAGCTCGTGCGCATCGTGTGTTAATTCACATTCTGTCGTTCGTTGATTTGTGCCTTCATGACATCGACAGGTACGACCGTATATTCGACTGAAACTGACTCGTCTGCTCCTCGAACGGTTCCGATGAATCGCAGGATATTGTCGTACGCGGCTTCGATGACGAACGTCTCGACACAGCCGGCGTTGCCTTCGAGGCAGTTGTGGGAGTTCGACCGGATTGACGCTTCGAATTCGTGGCGGATATCCATCATCCGGCGTTCGATCTCCGGCTCGTCGTATCCGAAGACAGCCGTAACTGTCGCCAATACCCGCCGATCCTCGCCGTCTGTCTCTTGGTATTCTTCGAGTAGCGACTGGCACGCTTCGCGGATGACCTCACTTCGTCCGGTGTAGCCGTGTTCTTCCGCAAACGTATCGAGATCGTCCCGGAGTCGCTCCGTCATCGAGGAGCTCACGATGGGCATATATTAAAAATTGTCTCGGAGATAATAGAGATAGCGGTCTAGTAACTCGTTGTTAATAATATTGCTGTAAGAGCGTATCAGTGGCTAGTGTCGACAGGACTTCCGAGCGCATCCCTAATTCGCGCGACGTGGTCCACGAAGTCACGAGAGGTCCGTTCACGTGGGCGCTCTAAGTCGATAGAGAACGTCGACTGCACGGTTCCCGGGTCGGCATCCATAACGACCACGCGATCAGCGAGGGTCACTGCCTCGTCGATGTCGTGGGTGACGAACACGACGGTCTGTCCGGTTTGCGTCCAGATATCGAGCAATTCGGCGTGCAAGCGGTCGCGCGTCCGAGCGTCGACACTCCCGAACGGTTCGTCCATCAAGAGGATTTCCGGATCGGGGGCGAGCGCGCGAGCGATACCGACGCGCTGTTTCATGCCGCCGGACAGCTCCTTCGGGTACGCGTCCTCGAAGCCGTCGAGCCCTACCAGGTCGATTAACTCCCGGACCCGTTCCTCGCAGTCGGGACAGTCACAGGCGGGCCGGTCAAGACCAAACCGGATATTCCCGCGGACGGTTCGCCACGGGAACAGCGCGTACTCCTGAAAGACCATTCCCCTGTCCAGCCCAGGACCGGTAACCGGGTCTCCACCGACCAGTATCGACCCACCATCCGGACCGTCAAGCCCGGCGATTGCTCGCAACAGCGTCGTCTTCCCACACCCGGACGGACCGACGACACAGCAGAACTCGCCCTCCGACACCGAAAACGAGACGTCATCGAGCGCCTGTGTCGACTCGTATGACCGGCTGACGTTCTGGATAGTGATCTTCTCACGTGAGTCTCGACCGGTAGACGAGTCCGAACTCAGCGCCATGCGAGGACCCTCCGTTCGAGTAGTCGGAACCCGACGTCCATACAGAGGAACGCCAGGCTGATCAGGAACATGTAGGCGACGCTGGTCGCCATCGCGAGGTTGTTCGAGGCGTTGATAATCTCGTAGCCGACGCCTGGTGCGCCGAACAGCTCGGCACCGACGACGATCATCCAGCAGCGACCAATGCTCGTCCGGAACCCAGTCAGCACTTGGGGTGCCGCACTCGGGAGCGCGACGAGTTTCAGCATCGAGAGGTCGCGCTCGACTCCGAGCGTCGATGCGGCATCGGTCAGTTCGGTCGAAACGCCCTCGACGCCGCCATACGCGCCGTAGAAGTTGATCCAGAACGCGCCGACGAAGACGATGAACGCCGCGCCAGTGTGGTAGATGCCGAACCAGACGATGGCGAAGACGACCCACGCCAGCGGCGGGATCGGTCGCAGTACCCGGACGAGTGGTCGCAGCCAGTCGTCGAGCGCACCGTTCCAACCCATCGCAAGGCCGAGACTGATGCCACAGAGTGCGCCGAGGAGGAGCCCCGGCACGTAGTGGAACAGCGTCTGTGCGAGGTGTGCGAGCCCAGTCGGGAGTACGACACTCGACCCCAGAACGGGAACTACAATTGCCGTCGAGGTCGCAAACAGGTCGATAAACGCGTGCACTGATTCGAGGGGGCCCGGCACCAGATACGACGGCTGGGTCGTCATCGCGCCAACCCACCAGACGAGCAGGAACACGACGAGACCGTCGAGGCTGCGAAGATACCGCTGCAGGTCCCCCTCGAAGCTACCGGCGACCACTGCGCTGGAACTGGTGTCGGTCTGCGTACTCATTACTGGAGTGCGTCGTAGGGATCGAACGCGAAGAGGTTCTCCGTCACGACCGGCTCCTCGATGTTTCCGACACTCGCGACAAACTCGCCCATCGTCGCGGCTTGATCGGTGATCGCGTGCGGGTCCGAGATGAACTCCGACGCCTTCGAATCCACGGCGGCCGTCGCGAGGTCTTCACTCACGCCGGAGCCGATGACCGAGGCAGCGTGGCTGGCGGCGGCATCCGGGGAGTTCCCCGTGAACTCGGTCGCCGCGACGTGCTGTTCGAC
>JAWOEO010000088.1:0-4147 GCA_046482755.1 Halohasta sp.
CGGGCGTCGAGAGCGATGAGAACGATGTCGACGGACTGCTGTACGGTCAAGATAAATAGATAGTACCGACGACAGCACGGTTATCCAGTAGATGCAGCAGACGTTCTTTTATATGAGTTATTGGTGAGCAGGCTGAGAGCCAGTGTATACTGCCATTTGATAAGTTGCTTTATTAGTGAGATCGGTCGACACCTGTGCTACTGCTCGGTCAATGTGACTCGCCCGCAGGGAGACGACTGCCCACGGCGAGACGAACGACTCTCTGGTTAGCTCGCCCTCGACGAATGCACCCACAAGCGGAATCGACTCGCTGTATTCTTTCGTTGAGATTCCGAGGGCGATGTACTGGCGTCCTGGAAACGGATGTGTCTCATCGCTCACGATCACGTAGGGTCGACGTGGCGTGTTTCCAAACGGATCTGCGGCCACGACGACATACCCACGTTCGTACCTCATTCGGTGTCACCGGAATCGGGTTCGAGGTCCGGTAGCTCGGCATCCCAGTCGGGATTTTCATCGTAGTAGTCGCCAGCGAACGCTTCGGCGACGGTTTCGAGACCGATTGCACTCGCGGTCTGGGCGTCGTAGGCCTCGGCGTTGATCGCCCAGTAGTCACCCTTGTGGCGGACGAAGCCACGACTTTCGAGTCGACGGAGCGTCGTGCCGACGCTGCCGCGGGGGATGTCGAGTTCGTCGGCGAGTTCGCTCGGTCGAAACCCTAACTCGGGGTTGTCGGCGAGGTATTCGAGGATGCGACGCCCGTTGGTGTCCTCGCTCGGGAGGTCGGTCGGGTGGTAGCTCTCGAAGTCGACGGGCATTGTAAATCTATGTAACTGTACGTCATTAGATGCAATAACATTGTGGGTAGGCTGTCCTTCCAGACATCGACATCCTCTTTTCAGTGCTGTACAGACAGTCGGTATGACTCACCAAATCGCCGTCATCGAAGGCGACGGCATCGGAGGGGAAGTGATCCCGGCAGCTATCGAGGTCCTCGAAGCGCTCGATCTCGATCTCGAATTCGTCGACGGCGAAGCAGGCGACGCGGTCAAAGACGCCACGGGCGAAGCACTCCCCGAAGCGACCTACGACCTCGCGGCCAACGCCGACGCCACCCTCTTTGGCGCAGCGGGCGAGACCGCCGCTGACGTGATCTTGCCGCTGCGGGATGCGGTCGACTCCTTCGTCAACATCCGTCCCGCCAAAGCCTACCCCGGCATCGACGCGGTCCGCCCCGAGACCGATCTGGTCTTCCTCCGGGAGAACACCGAGGGCGTCTACTCGGGCCACGAGGACGACCTCTCGGATGACCTCTCAACCCTCACTCGCGTCGTCACTACCTCGGCCTCGAAAAAACTCGCCGAGTTCGCCTGTGAGTACGTCGACGAGAGCGACGCCCACGAGGGATTCAGCGTCGTCCACAAGGCCAACGTGATGCGCAAGACCGACGGCCGGTTCCGTGACGCGGTCGTCGACGTGGCCGACGAGCAGGGGGTAGCGACCGATGAGGTGCTGATGGACGCCTTCGCCACCCGCGTCTGTCTCGACCCCGAGCAGTTCGACGTGATCGTCTGTCCCAACCTCGCGGGCGACGTGCTGTCGGATCTCGCGGCCGGCCTCGTCGGTGGCCTCGGCCTGCTGCCGTCGGCGAACATCGGCGACGACAACGCCCTGTTCGAACCGGTCCACGGCACGGCCCCCGACATCGCCGGCGAGGGAATCGCCAACCCGTCGGCCACCATCCTCTCGGCGGCAATGATGCTGGACCACCTCGGCTACAGCGACGAGGCCCAGCAGGTCGAAACGGCCGTCGAGCGCGTCCTCGCCGACGGCCCGCGAACCGGCGATCTCGGCGGCGAGGCCGACACCGCGGAGATGACGACGGCGATCGTCGACGAACTGTAAGCCTCCCACAGGGAACCGGAACCGATACACCACCACAGTTATATTGTAGTTTATCGTGAACAATCACACAGTATGGAGGTAACGTACTGCCCGGACCCCAGCGAGGGGCTCGAAACGGCCCTCAGGTCGACGGCCGGGTCGGCGTCGGTCGAAGGGATCTTACTCCTGTCGACGCCCGATCCGGCGGTGCGATCGGCGGCCGTCGAGTCGGCGCTGGCTGCCGTCGAGGTGCCGGTGTTCGGCGGGGTCTTCCCGGAACTCGTCTATGGGGGCACGCGGAAAGCGACGGGGGCACTGGTCGTGGGGCTGCCGTCCGAACCGGCCGTGACGACGGTGTCGTCGCTCGACGATGACGGGACGTCGTTCGGCGAGGCGCTCGATGCCTCGCTGCCGGCGGCGGGCTACGAGACCGCCTTCGTCTTCGTCGACGCCCACGCCAGCGGGATCGAGTCGTTCGTCGACTCGCTGTTCCGTACCTACAGCGTCGAGTTGAACTTCCTCGGTGGCGGAGCCGGTACCCTCGAATCCGACGGCGAACCCTGTCTGTTCACCGACGAGGGGATCGTCGGCGACGCGGCGGTCGTCGCCGCGATCCCCGAGGCGATGGGGATCGGCGTCAACCACGGCTGGCAGCAAGTCGCCGGCCCGTTCCGAGTAACCGACGCCTCGGGGTCGACGCTGCACGCCCTCGACGGCGAGCCCGCCCTGTCGGTGTACGGGGAGGTGGTCGCTGACGCCGCCGGGACGGCGCTCAATCGGGAGAACTTCTTCGAGATCGCCAAATCCTATCCGTTCGGCCGGACCCGCATGGACGGCGAAGCGATCGTCCGCGATCCGTTCTCGGTCGACGACAGCGGCGCGATCGATTGCTTCGGCGAGCTCCCCGAGGGGGAGTTCCTCACCGTTCTCGAAGGCGATCCCGACTCGCTGGTCGCGGCCGCCCGGACGGCTGCGGCCGACGCGCGAGCGGGCGTCGACTCGCCGGCGGGGATCGTCTGTTTCGACTGTATCTCGCGTGTGCTCTACCTCGAATCGGCGTTCGACCGCGAGCTGGCGGCGCTGACGACCGACGAGCTGCCGGCTGTTGGTGCCCTGACGATCGGCGAGATCGCCAACGACGGCACGGGGCATCTGGACTACTACAACAAGACGGCCGTCGTCGGCGCGATCGAGGAGCCATGACCGACAGACAACAACGCATTCAGGCGCTCTACGAGATCTCGCTGTCGATCGGGCCCAAAGAGAGCCTCGAAGCCACCGCCGACGCGGCGCTGTCGGGGTATCTCACGAAGCTCAACTGTTCGGTCGGGGCCATTTTCCGGCGGCTTCCCCACGAGACCGACGCCGATTACCCGATCGTCGCATCGATTCCGGCCTCGCCGCGGACCAACGAGACGCTGTCGGCGGCGATCGACGAACTTCCCGACACCGAAACGACCCACCGGGAGTTCGTCGACCGGCTGCCGATCGCCGGCGAGACGGCCGATGGCTCCCGCTACTACCTCCAAGAACTGCCGGAGTTCGGCGTGCTGGCGCTGGGCAAGCGCGGTGGCGAGATCGACCGGCTCACCCGATCGGCGCTGGCCCCGCTCAACGAGAAGCTCGCGGAGGCCTGTCGGAGCCAACTGATCGAAGGCCAGCTTCGAACCGAACGCAACCGGTTCGAGGCGGTGTTCGATGCGATCCCCGAGCCCGTCGTCAACACCGTCATCGAGGACGGCGTCGAGCGGGTGACACGGGTCAACGCCCCCTTCGAAGAGACCTTCGGCTACAGCGAACGGGCCGCCCGCGGGCGACCGATCGGAGAGCTCGTCGCCCCGCCGGCCGACCTCCCGCGGGCCGACGGCGACGGGGGCTCGACGACCGGCCCCACGGAGATCAGACGCGAGACCGCCGACGGCGTCGGCGAGTTCCTCTTCCGTCGCGTGCCGGTCGACGCCGACGACGGGGAGTTCATCCACCTGTATGTCGACATCACGACCCAGAAACGGCGGCAACAGGAGTTCGAGCGCTACGAGCGGCTCGTCGAGAACCTCCCGATCGGCGTCTACCGGACCACCCCCGGCCCCGAAGGCGAGTTCCGACTGGTCAACCAGGGGCTGGTCGACATCTTCGAGGAACGCTCGAAGGCGGCCTTCGAGGAGCTGTCGGTGACCGACATCTACGTCGACCCCGCCGAGCGCAAGCAGTTCAGCGACCAGTTGCTCGAACAGGGGTCGGTCGAGGGGGTCGAACTCCAGCT
>JAWOEO010000266.1:0-11497 GCA_046482755.1 Halohasta sp.
GCTGAATAATCTCATATGCAACGCCCCGGTAAAGGGCCCCGGTATCAACCCGTACACATCCCAGGTCCTGTGACAGCAGCCTGCTGACCGTTGTTTTGGAGGACGGCGTCGAAGAGCCCATCTTCGACTGCCACATCCCCCATCCCGAGGACCGCTACGAGTGGTTCGACGAGGAAGCCTTCGGCGATCAGCCCTTCGCCCACTTCGGGGTCGTCGTCGACGAGACGATGCGGCCGCTCGATGCGAGCGACAGCCCCGAGTTCGACAACCTCCGGGCGGCGGGCGCGGTAATCGGCGGTGCGGATACGGTCGCCGAGAAGTCTCAGAGCGGTGTCTCACTGGCGACGGCGGTCGTTGCGGGTGAGCAGGCGGGCAAACAGGCAGCGAAACACGAGGTGAGCCAATGAGCGACGCACAACAACCCAGCGATTTCGATTCGACGACGGTAGATGAGTTCGAGCCGGTCGACATCTTCCCCTCCTCGGAGGATATGGACCTCCGGCCGGGGGCCGACAACTGTTATAAATGCACGAGCTGTGACACGTCCTGTCCGGTCGCGGAGGTCGAAGAGGACTTCCCCGGGCCGAAGTTCCAGGGGCCCGAACAGTGGCGGCTGAAACGCCACGAGGACGTCGACATCGACGACTCGATCCTCGAGTGTTCGAACTGTATGCGGTGTGACGACGCCTGTCCGTCGTCGGTCCCGCTGAGTCAGATGCACAACACCGCCCGCGGGGAGTACGTCGAGGAGCACATGAACAAGCTCTCGCGGAACTACATCCGCAACCGGATGCTCTCGAACTACCGAACGCTGGCGTCGATCGGTAGCAAGGTGCCGCGGCTCGCCAACTTCGTGATGGGGCTGGGCATCACCAGCGTCCTCGCCGAGAAGATCATGGGTATCCCCAGCGAGCGGGATGTCCCGGCGTTCGCCACCGAGACGTTCCGGAGCTGGTTCAAGAAGCGGGGCGGTTCGAAGGTTAGCAATCCGGACAAGCAGGTCGCCTACTTCCACGGCTGTTACTCCAACTACAACACCGTCGAGGTCGGCAAGGCGATGGTCCGGGTCTTCGAGGAGTTCGGCTACGAAGTGCTCGTGCCCAAACAGCAGTGTTCGGGCACGCCGATGTTCGCCAACGGGATGCTGAAGGACGCCCGCCGTGAGGCCGAGGTCAACGTCCGCGAACTCGGGAAAGCGATCGACAACGGCGCGGACGTGATCGCCTCCTGTACCTCCTGTTCGATGGCGCTCCGTCAGGAGTACCCCGAACTGTTCGACATCGACGGCGTCGAGGAACTCTCGGAACACACCTACGAGGCAATGGAGTTCCTCCGCATCCACGAGGACGTTCAGGGTGCGATCCGAGAGTCGGAAGTCGACCCACAGGCATTCGCCTACCACGCGCCGTGTCACGCCCGGAATCAGGGCCTGGACCGCCAGGCACTCGAGCTGTTCCGCGAACTCGACGGCGCACACATCGAGGACGTCGGTGAGTCCTGTTCGGGTATCTCGGGTACCTACGGCTGGAAGTCCAACCACTACGAGACCTCGATGAAGATCGGCGCAGAGATGTTCGAGCACATGGAACACGCCGAGGGCGACGTCGGCATGACCGAGTGTCCGACCTGTGCGATGCAGATGAACCACGGGACGGGTTACGAGATCCGCCACCCCCTCGAACTGCTCGAAGAAGCGCTGGTCAACTAATCCCCGTTTTGTCCCCGCTTCCCAACTCCCCGCCAGTGACAACGCCGGTCGACGGCGAGAGCCCTCATCGGCGAGGAGCGCCCGACCGTCGGCTGGACCTCACAACCGACCGGCAACTACGAGAAGGTCCAACATGTGTCACAGTGTCATATTAGTCGGATCATCGATACGGGGGTTTTTGCGTATTCAGCCCGTAGAGTCGACTGTAACTCCGGTTTCTGGCGTGACGGCAGTCACACGCACCACGGTGAGTCAGCCGTGCGGCCGGAGTTCGAGTTTATCATGACACACCAAACGACCGTACTCGTCATCGGCGGTGGCGGAACCGGCGTCGGAACTGCACGCGATCTGGCCGCCCGCGGCGTCGACGTCACGCTGGTCGAACGCGATGGACTGGGGGGCGGCACCACGGGGCGGTCCCACGGCCTGCTCCACAGCGGGGCACGCTATGCCGAGTCCGACCCCGAGGGCGCGGCCGAATGTATCGAGGAGAACCGAACCATCCGCGAGATCGCCGGCGACTGTATCGGCGATAGCGGGGGGATCTTCGTCCAGTTGGCCGACGACGACCCCGACTACTTCGAGGAAAAGCTCGCCGGCTGTGAGGAACACGGCATCCCCGCGGAGGTTATCGACGGCGAGGAGGCACGCGAGCGGGTACCTGAACTGAGCGAGGAGGTCGTACGCGCGATGGTCGTTCCTGATGGCGTGATCTACCCCTCGCGGCTCGTCGCCGCGAACGCGGCCAGCGCCGAGGAGCACGGCGCGACGGTGCTGACCCACGCGCCCGTCGAGGGGATCACTGTCAGCGACGGCGCGATCACCAGCGTCGAGGTTGGTGGCGAGGCCAACGAGACCATCGAACCGGAGTACGTCGTCAACGCCACCGGCGCGTGGGCCGAGGAGTGCGCCGCGATGGCCGGCATCGACGTCGAGATGCAGCCCACCAAGGGCGTGATGGTCAGCGTCGACTACGAGGGACTCGGCCCGGTGCTCAACCGGTGTCGCGTCCCCGACGACGGCGATATCATCATCCCCCACGAGAGCCAGGTCGTCCTCGGAACGACGAGCGTGGCGGTCGACGATCCCGACGAGTACGCAGAAGAACAGTGGGAAGTCGAGAAGATGTTCGACGAGTGTGCGGAGATGCTGCCGGGGATCGAGGGGCGAGACATCGCCCGAACCTGGTGGGGCGTCCGGCCGCTGTACGCGCCCGACGAGGCCGGGCGCGGCAGCAAGGACTCCGGCAAAGGCGACGAACGCGGCATCTCGCGTGGCTTCTTCCTGCTCGATCACGAGCAGGACGGGGTCGAGAACTTCGCCAGCGTCGTCGGCGGGAAACTGACCACTTACCGCATGATGGCCGAAGCCGTCGCCGACCACGTCGACGACGTGCTGGGTGTCGGCGGCGAGTCGACCACAGCGAGCGAGACGCTGCCGGGAGCCAACGACCCCGACCAGCTCGATGCGTTCGTCGCGAAGTACAGCGCTCGCCAGCCGACCGACAGCGACGTCGTTGCCGACACCAGCGGACAGGTAGCCGACGACTAACCGTTCGACAAGAACGCCAGCGGGCGGGTAGCCGACGACTACCCCGCCGCTCGATCCGGAACCCACGCTTTTGTAGCCGGCCGCGGAACGTCCGGTATGATCGACCACCGCGAGCGACTGGACCGTTCACGGGCCCACGAGGTGGCACTCGATGCCCTCACCGCCGGCATCGCGGCCGCCGATCCAGCCCGACTGACACGGGAGCGCATTTCGATCTCCGAGTCGACGCTCACCGTCGGCGAGTCGACCCTCCCGCTCGACGACAACGAGAATCTCCGCGTCCTCGGCGGCGGGAAGGCCGCCGGCGTCGTGGCCGCCGAGTTGGAGTCGATCCTCGGCGACCGCCTCGACGGTGGCGTGGTGGTCACGAACAGCCCGGTCGACACAGAGCGGATCAAGCAGTTGCCGGGCGAGCATCCGGTGCCGGACGAGTCCAGCCTGAAAAGTAGTCGGCGGCTACTGTCGGCCGCGCGGGACGTTGGCGCGGAGACGCTGGTGCTGGCGGTGATCACCGGCGGCGGCAGCGCGCTGATGGCGGCTCCCGCCGACGACCTGTCGCTGGCTGACCTCCAGTCGACCACCCAGTCGCTGCTCGACAGCGGGGCGACCATCGACGAGATCAACGCCGTCCGCAAACACTGCTCGGCGATCAAGGGTGGCCAGCTGGCCGCCGCGGCCGCGCCAGCCCGCGTCGAGTGTCTCCTCGTCAGCGACGTCGTCGGCAACGATCTCGGCACGATCGCCAGCGGGCCGTTCGTCCCGGACGCGTCGACCTACGACGAGGCACTGGCCGTGATCGACCGCTACGACTGTGAAGTCCCCGAGGTGGTCCGAGGGCGGTTGGAAGCGGGGGCGACCGGGGACCTCGCGGAGACGCCCGGCCCTGACGATCCAGTCTTCGACGGTGTGTCGACCACGATCCTCGGCGACAACACCGTCGCCCTGCGGGCGGCCGCCGAGTCGGCCCACGAGGCGGGCTTCGAGCCGCTCGTGCTCTCCTCGCGGATCCGCGGCGAGGCACGCGAGGCCGCCAAAACACAGGTGGCGATCGCCGAGGAAATGCTGGCGACCGGTATGCCGCTGGAGCCCCCGGCAGCCATCGTGTCCGGCGGCGAGACGACCGTCACCGTCCGTGGCGACGGTACCGGTGGGCCGAATCAGGAGTTCGCCCTCTCGGCGGGGCTCGACTGCGGCGAACCGGGGGTCGTCGTGGCCGCGGGCGACACCGACGGGATCGACGGGCCGACCGACGCTGCCGGGGCGATCGTCGACGACGAGACGGTCGACGACGAGGCGGCACGCGCGGCGCTGGTCGACAACGACGCGTATGCGATTTTAAATGAGGTCGACGCACTAATCCGAAGCGGGGCGACCGGGACGAACGTCAACGATCTGCGAGTCGTTGTGGTACCAGCAGCCTCGGCTGACTCCGAGTAGACACCGTGAACCACCCCTCCTACTTCGCTTGCCTGGCGGCTCGCTTCGTTGAGGCAGGGGCTTCCAAGTCAGCTCGCAAGCGTACCGTGGCAGAGGCTTGGTCAGCACCGCTCGGTTCGAGCGCAGGCTCACAAACTGCGCCGAGACTAGATAGTGGGCATGCGATATCCTTACCTAGTCCTTTCTTTGCGATATTCGTCGCGCCGTTCTTGTCCGCGTTGTCGTCTAATCCGCACTCGTGACACAGGTGTTTACCCTGTCCCTTGCGAGTCGTCGCTTCCTGCTCACCACACCACCAGCAGGTCTGGCTTGTCATATACTCGTTCACGGACTTCACCGCGATACCGGCGAACCTCGCTTTGTACTCAATATAGTTTGTGAGCGTGTAGTGAGGCATCGAGTGGAGCCGACGATTCATTTCCGCGCCGAGGTCCCGATTCTGGATTCCTTCGAGGTTCCCGACCACGATAAGCGCGTTACGCTCTTTGGCTTCCTCCACGATAGCGCGGGAAATCTTGTGAAGACGATCGTTCACTCGGCGGTACTCCTTCGTCTTGATTGACTGAAGCGTGTCGTAGGCTCCCTTCTCTTGCAGGCGAGTGCGGAGGTCGTGATGGTGACGGCGGATACGGCGAATTTCTCTACCGTAGAACTCGGTGTTGCGGGACGGCAACGCCACCGACGTTGCTACCCACCGAACACCGAAATCCACGCCGATAACGCCGTCGTACTCCTCTCTGACTTCTACCTCTTGCCGAACAGTCAGGTGGGCGTAGTAGTCACCGTCGTCCTGAACGATTTTCGAGTCCTTCACCTCGGCCTCGTCGGGTATTTCGTCGTGTGGTTGAATCGGGACGTTCACGCCACCCCAAACCTGCGAGACTGGGATGTTTAGCCACCAATCCGTCAGATCGGTGTCGTGCTGTTCCACGTCAACATCAACGTCGAATTTGTCGTTACGAATGAACCATGGGTAGTCGTGGTCGTCGCGCAGGTTGTCGGTATCCACATATGCGTCAGCGCATTGCTTCGTGGCCGAATAGAGGTCTGCATCCTCGTCACCACGGATGTATTTCTGGAACGCCTCGTACTCGTGGTTGATAGCATCGAGTTTCGACTGCGTAAGGTCGTCGGTGAGGATCTTCGCTACGACTGTCTTCTCGGCAGTCTGTTTCATTCGTCGTCACGCTCCCGCTGGTTCACGGCGTATTCTTTCAGCATCTCCAGCCATATTTGTTTCGTGCTGATGAGACAGTACGAGTCTGCAGGAACGCCCGTTCCTGCGAGATGCGAACGAGACGCAGGAGTGGTCTGCGTCACGTTTGAATATAGCTGCTTCCGTACGCTGTATTATTCGCCACCCTGAGCAGACGACCGTGAAACGAGTATTCAAAAGAACCCCCGATCACTCAAGCGTCTCGTTAACATCACCAGAAATCTCCGACTTCTGGTTGGCACCCAAGAGGTTTGATCTTGCGAAGGCTACTTGATCACTTCGGTCCCTGCGTTGTTCTTTGAGGGCGGGAGCGGTGCCTTACAAAAGGTTAACGTACCGAGACCGTTCTCTGTGGAGTATGGTCGATCCCACGTCCGATATCGGCGAAGATGTGACGGAGGACAACGCGCCGGAGTGCGAACAGTGTAGCGACAAGATCATCCAGTCGACGAGCCACCGGGTCGTCACGGCGATCGACGAGGGACAAGCAGTCCACCACCATTTCTGTAGCGACGCCTGCCGCGACGAGTGGCAGGCCGCCTGATCGACACCGCGGCTCGACTGTGTCGCCTCCGCCGCCGGCCAGCGGCGCGTTCGGGGAGAGTTTTTATCACCGGCGGCGCTACGTCCCGGTATGATTTCGCTGGAAGACGCAGTCACCGCGCGACTCGAATCCCACGGCGCGCGCTTCGAGGTGCTCGTCGACCCGGATGCCGCACTGGCGATCAAACGCGAGGAGTTCGACGGCGAACTGGAGGACGTCATCGCCGCCGAGGACGTCTTCGAGAACGCCTCCCGCGGGGATCGCCCCGCCGAGACCGACCTCGAAGAGGTCTTCGGGACCACCGATCCCATGGCGATCATCCCCGAGGTCATCCAGCGGGGGGAGATCCAGATCACCGCCGAGCAGCGCCGGGCAATGCAGGAACAGAAGCGGAAACAGCTGATCAACCGGATCACGCGCAACGCGGTCAACCCCCAGATGGACGACGCGCCCCATCCGCCCGAGCGCATCGAACGGGCCCTCGAAGAGGCCGGCTTCCGGATCGACCCGATGGAGCCCGTCTCCGCGCAGGTCGACGAGGCCCTCGAAGAACTCCGGCCGGTGATCCCCATTCGCTTCGACGAGGTGACGATCGCGGTCCAACTCCCCGCCGAGTACGCCGGCAGCGCCCAAGCCAAGGTGCGGCAGTACGGCGACCTCGAACGCGAGGAGTGGCAGGCCGACGGCTCGTGGGTCGGCGTCGTCACCTTCCCCGCGGGACTCCAAAACGAGTTCTACGATCTGGTCAACGAGGAGACCAGCGGCGAGGCCGAAACGCGGATCATCAAGGACGAAGACGACATCAAAACGCGCTGACCCCGAGGGATTCTTCACCGTGGCGCGCCAACCCAACCCATGGATGTGGTTCACGCTGTCTACCGGTAGCCGCCGGTCGATCGACCGGCTGGAGGTGCCATGAGAGCGATCGTCGCCAAACGCGTCGACGACGGCACGGCCGACCTCTCGGAGCTGCGGGATCTGGCGGCCGCGGCGGGGTATACAGTCGTCGGCGAGCTGACCCAGACGCGCACCGAGGACCCCGCCTACTGTTTCGGCGAGGGGAAAGTCGAGGAGTTGGCCGCACTCGTCGAGGCGGTCGACGCCGACACCGTGGTGATCGACAACGAGGTCGGCCCGTTCCAGATGTTCAACATCGGCCGGACGCTGCCGGAGGAGACCGAGGTGCTCGACCGGTTTACCCTCATCCTCGACATCTTCGGCCAGCGCGCCCAGACCCGGAAGGCCCAGCTTCAGGTCGAACTCGCCGAACTCCGCTACGAACTGCCGCGGGCGGCGGCCAAGACCAGCCTCGCCAAGCGCGACGAACGGCCCGGCTTCATGGGGCTCGGCGAGTACGACGAGAGCCGCGAGCAGGACATCAAATCACAGATCGCCAACATCAAAGCCGAGCTCGACGCCATCGCCGAGACGGAGGCCAAACGCCGGGACGAACGCCGCGAATCCGGCTTCGATCTGGTCGCCTTGGCGGGCTACACCAACGCCGGCAAGTCGACGCTCCTTCGCCAACTGGCTGCGGAACTCGACGTCGACGAGAACGCCGAGAAACACCCGGATCTCGATCCCGTCGCCGAGTCCCAAGACATGCTGTTTACGACGCTGGGGACGACCACCCGCCGGGCGGAGTTGGACCGCCGGGAGGTGCTGTTGACCGACACGGTCGGGTTTATTTCCGATCTCCCACACTGGCTGGTCGAGTCCTTCCAGTCGACCCTCGAATCGGTGTACCGGGCGGATCTCGTCTTGCTCGTCGTCGACGCCAGCGAGCCGGTCGCCGAGATGCGCGAGAAACTCGTCACCTCCCACGACACCTTGCACGAGCGCAACGAGGCCCCGATCCTCACCGTCTTCAACAAGGTCGACCTCCTGTCGGCGGCGGAACTCGACGAGAAACGCGCGGCGCTGTCGGGGATCGCCCCCAGTCCGATCGCGGTGTCGGGTCGAACCGGCGCGGGGGTCGACACCCTCCGCCGCCGGGTCGAGGCCGAACTCCCCGACTGGGACCACGAGCGCCTGCTGGTGCCGATGGCCGACGAGACGATGAGTCTGGTCTCGTGGATCCACGACCACGCCCACGTCGAAACCGAGTCCTACGAGGCCGAGCAGGTCCTCCTGGAGTTCGATGCCCGCCCGGCGATCATCGAGCAGGCGCGGGCGCGAGCCGCCGACCTCAACGCCGCCGAATCGGCCTGATCGTCGCCGGTACTCCGATGGTGTCAGGAGTGAATTATTTAATTATTGAATATAGTTGGACGGTATGGCAGCGCTAACGCCGCCGGTGACCGCCGACGAGGAAGAAGAGCGGATGCGACAGGAGCGCGACTACTGGAAATCGCTGTTCGACAGCGTGATCGAGCAGTTGCCGGAGCCGGCAGTCGTGTTGAACGCCGAGGGGATCATCACCCACTGGAACGGCGGGATGGCCTCGCTGACGGGCGTCGACCCCGAGACGGCGGTTGGGACACACGCCCGTGAGGTCGACGGTGAGTTGACGGCCGCGCGGGCGCTCCGGGAGGCCGGCCCGATCCGGGAGGCCGAGCCGCAGCCGGTGGCCGGCACGGGTGGTCAGTGGCACAGCCGTGGCTTTGCCGGGCCGCTGTACGACACGGCGGGCGATATCGCCGGCACGGTCGGGATCGCGCCGGATGTCACCGACTTCGTCGACGCGGACGAACCACAGCTCACGCCGGGGGCGGTCAGGGAGGCCGTCGGCGGGCCGCTCGACTCGCTCGACGACACCGCCGCAGCGGTCGCCGAGGGGGCCGACGAGATCTCGCGGGCAGCAGACGACCAGTTCGAGCGGGTAGAGGAGATCGCCAGCGAGGTTGCGACCCTCTCGGCGACCATCGAGGAGGTCGCCGCGACCGCCGAGGAGGTCGAACGCGTCAGCGAACAGGCCGAAACGCTGGCGACCGACGGCAAGACCGCCGCCGACGACGCCGAGGTCGTGATCGACGACATCGGCACCGCCGTCGACGACGTCGTCGCCGAGGTCGACCGCCTCCAGGAGCGGGTCGACGAGATCGACGGGATCGTCGCCGCGATCAACGATATCGCCGAACAGACCAACATCCTCGCGCTCAACGCCTCGATCGAGGCCGCCCGCGCCGGTGAGGCGGGGTCGGGATTCGCGGTCGTCGCCAACGAGGTCAAGGAACTGGCCGACCAGACCCAGCAGTACGCCAAGGAGATCGAAACCCAGATCGAGGAGATCCAAGACGACACCGAAGAGACCGTTTCGAGCCTCGACGAGACGACCGACCACGTCGACCGCGGGGTCGACCGCGTTCGGGATGCGATGTCGAACCTCACCGAGATCGTCACGGCCAACCAGGAGACCGCCCAGGGGATCACCGAGGTCTCCGAGGCCACCGAGAATCAGGCCGCCACCGCCGAGGAGATCGCCTCGATGGTCGACCAACTGGTCACGGAGGCCGAACACGTCGCCGACGAGACCGACGACCTGACCCGGCTCAACGGCCAGCAGACCGAAATGATCGCCGAGATCGAGGCCGATATCGCGTCGCTGGTGAACTGACCGCCGCCCTAGAGTTCGGTCTTCCGCTTGTCGACCACCCGGACGTTCTCGATAGCCGTGTCGGGATACTGGCCGTCGGCGTCCTTTTCGGCGGCCTTGCACATGTCCCAGACGACGCCGAGGCCGGTGGTCACCCCCTGGAGGGCCTCCATCTCGCAGCCGGTTTTGCCGGTGGTCTCGACCGCAACGCTGAGGTCGACCCGATCCTCGCCGAGATCGAACGCGGTCTCGACGTTCGTGATCGGGATCTGGTGACACATCGGGATCGTCTCCCAGGTGTGTTTGACCGCCTGAATCGCGCCGATCCGCGCGGTCGCCAGCACGTCGCCCTTGCCGAGTCGATCGGCGTCGATGGCCTCGACGGTTGAGGGCTCCAGTCGGATCGTCCCCGCGGCGACCGCCCGCCGGTTGGTGTCGGGTTTCGCGCCGACGTCGACCATCTGGACCGAGCCCTCGTCGTCGGTGTGGGTTAGCTCCTCGGTGGCGTCAGGTTCCTCACTCATCGGTTGTGAACGCCTCCGGGAGCGAGTCGATTAGATCCGTCGCTACGAGGCCGTACCCCACCTCGTCGAAGGCGAGATCGCCGGCTCGGCCGTTGACGTACGCGCCGACGGCCGCGGCCGCTCGCGGCTCGCGGTCGACCAGCAGCGCGCCAACGACCCCCGCCAGCACGTCGCCGGTGCCGCCGACGGTCATGCCGGGGTTGCCGGTCCGGCTGATCCGCGTTTCCTCGCTGTCGGCGATAACATCGTAGGCCCCCTTGACCAGCAGGGTGTGGCCGATCTCGGCGGCGAACTCGCCGACCAACTCGGCGCGGCGCTCCCAGTCGTCGTCGGTCTCGCCGCCCATCCCGACGAGTTCGCCCTGGTGGGGCGTACAGACCAGCCTCGCCTCGGTCGACACGTCGGGGACGACCGACAGCGCGTCGGCGTCGACCACTGCCCGCCCAGCGTACGACGAGAGGAAGGCCTCGACTGCGGCGAGCGTCCCGTCGTGGCTCCCGAGGCCCGGCCCGACGATAACGGCGTCCATCCCGGAAGCGAGGTCGACGACGGCGTCGACGGCCGGCGGCCCGAACCGCTCGCCCTCAACGGGGTGGACGATCAGGTTCTCGCTGTAACCCTGAACCGTCGCGGCGACCGATGCGGGGCAGGCGACGTGGACGAGATCGGCCCCGGCCCGGAGGGCAGCTTGTGCCGAGAGGGCGGGCGCGCCGGCATAGGGGCCGCCGCCGACCACCAGTAGCTCGCCGTGGTCGCCCTTGTGGCTCTCGGCGGCGCGGTCGCGGACCCCCAGATCGCCCGGCCCGACGAACCGTTCGGCCGCCGCGGGGATGCCGATATCGGCGACCGTCAGTCGGGTGTCGAGCGCGTCGAGTCCCGGCTTCGTGTCGTGGAAGGTGACGACGTGGTCGGCGTCGACCGCCACGCCGGCGGCGTCGCCGGTGTCGGCGTCGACTCCCGAGGGAACGTCGACCGCGAGGAC
>JAWOEO010000267.1:0-3835 GCA_046482755.1 Halohasta sp.
CCGCGGATCGATCGAGGGGCTCGTCGCGTTCCGCCCCGGCGTCTACGAGCAGGCCCCCGGCTCGTTGGTGGCGGCCAGCGTGTCGACCGCTTCGACCCCGCTTTCGGTCGCCACCAACGAGCCGGGGGCCTGCTCGTAGACGCCGGGGCGGAACGCGACGAGCCCCTCGATCGATCCGCGGGCGAGCAACCCCCAGTCGACACAGGGAGCCCACGTCGTCACGACCCGCTTGCAGCAGTCCCGTAGGGCGGCTTCGAGCGCCGCGATGCGATCGGCCTGCGTCGGATCGGTGGCCGCATCGAGGCCGATCACCAGTGTGACCGTGCCGTGGGCAAGCGGGAGCGATGAGCCGTCGGTCGCCCGGAGGGGGTCGCCGTTGAGCGTCGTCCCGCCGCCGCGTTCGGCCAGATACAACTCGTCGACCAGTGGCTCGTAGATGGCGGCAGCGACCGGCTCGCCGTCGCGGCAGGCCGCGGCCGCGGCGGCGAATTTTGGGAGGCCGCTGGCGAAGTTGTTGGTGCCGTCGAGGGGGTCGACCACCCACCGGTAGTCGTGGTCGGTCGTCGTGGAATCGGACTCCTCGCCGTCGAAGGCGTGATCCGGGTAGTGGGATTCGATCACCGACCGCACTCGCTGCTGGGCCTCGCGGTCGGCGACCGCTTTCACATCCCGGCTGTCGTACTCGCCGTCGACCCGGCCGTTTCTGAACGCCGCTCGAAGGTAGTCGCCGCTCGCTCGGACCGCCTCGCCGGCGACCGCCGCGAGGTCGGCTGTCGGCTCGCACATACCGACCTGTAGGCCGCAGTGGGTATGGGATCGTCGGTCGTCGACGTCCACACGCTGTCGGCGATCCAGCAGTACGTCGGCAACCAGACCATGTTCCAGTTCCTCTTTACGCTCAATGGCCAGCTCAACTCTAGAGGCGTGATGGGGTTCTACAGATAAGCAAGGCGAGTGCCTCGGGGCTTGACCCCGGGGGTGAAGCCGACATTCAAACGTTTCTGTACGTTCAATATACTGTTCAATTGTCTCACTGGATACCTGCCCCACCGTTCCGATGTAGTACGATTGTTCCCAGAACTCACCGCCCCACAGATAGTCCTCCAAGTACGACTCGTGCTGTTCCCACATCTCCTGAGCCATGATGCTCTTGACTATCTGTGCGATCTCGCTCGGCGCGTGCTTCGGGTGGACGGAGGCGAACAGATGTACGTGGTCGGGCGAGATGTGGTGCGACAGTATTTGCTAGGCGTACTCGTCACAAACGTCGCGGAAACTTGATTCCAGCGAGTCCTCGATTGGTTCAAGAATCGTGTGGGGGTATTTGGGGCACCACATCAAGTAGTAGTTGACATTGTACACAGCGTGGTTCGACCGCTTCTCACCATACAGAGAGTACGTGGACAAGAATTAAGTATTTCAGGATATAAGTAAATATGCGAGATGACGAAACGACTGTCCGTGGACTTCGGAGACGATGTGTACAAGGAATTCTCAAAGAAGTGCGTCGAGGTTGATGAAACTAAGTCCGACGTAGTTCGCGGGCTTGTCAACGATTGGCTCAACGGATCTGAAGAATGACCGACTCACAGGCTCTCGTCAAGACGCTGGACTTCCAACTCGACATACAGAGTGACAACGAGAACCTGCTGTACGACGCCACACTCGAAGCCCGCTCGGTGTACAACGAAACCATCCGT
The DNA here is from genome assembly GCA_046482755.1 of Halohasta sp. Lineage (GTDB taxonomy): Archaea > Halobacteriota > Halobacteria > Halobacteriales > Haloferacaceae > Halohasta. The sequence continues at coordinate 1,701 of JAWOEO010000267.1, forward strand.
CTCGCCAAAGAAGGTGTGGATTGGGACGCGATCCCCGACTGCGTGGCCGACGACGCTAACCTCGTAAAGAACACGACTCAGCGCGTCGTTGCGAAGGCACTCGGTGCGATGGAGAACTACTACGAGTATGACGACTTCGGACTCCCAAGCCACACCAAGGACGGTGCGTACCCGCTTCGTGCGAACTACAAGGAAGGGTACAACCTGTCACTCACCGACGACGGTGACGTGGTGTTCCGAATCAGCGCGAAGCCGTACAAACACGTCAAAGGTGTTCTCAAAGGGAGTGACGTCCACCTCGACATTCTCAAGACTGCGTTCACCAGTGACGGGTGGAAGATCGGGACGGCAGAAGCCCTATTCCACGACGACACCCCTGAGCTGCACGTCAACGTCACCAACACCGAACAGACTGTTCGAGACAAATACGATTCACAGACAGTTGTTGGCATTGACGTTAATGAGGACAACGTGGCTCTCACCGCCCTCTCAGAGGATGGCGTTGAGGACTCGTTGGTTATCGACTTCCCCGAAATCAAGTTCAAGCGTCACCGCTACTTCACGATACGGAAGCGTGTACAAAACGTGGGGAAGGACAGCATCCACGACGCGCTAGAAGGACGTGAGGAACGGTTCGTCCGTGACCGACTCCACAAAGTGAGTCGTCACATCGTGGAGTGGATCCGTCAGTTCGAGAACTCTTGTATCGTCTTTGAAGACCTCAAAGAGATACGCGACGGTATCGACTACGGCACACGGATGAACCGACGCTTGCACCACCTCCCGTTCGGCGCCCTACAGTTCTATACGTCGTACAAGGCGGCGTTCGAGGGTATTCCGACTGTGTGGATTAATCCCGAGTACACCAGCCAGCGGTGTCCGATCTGTGGACATACGGAGCGTGCGAACCGCAACAAAAAGCGGTTCAAATGCAAGGACTGTGAACATCAAGACCACAGCGACCGTGGTGCAAGCGTCAATATCGGCCTAAAAGGCATGAAGAAGATCGATTGGAATGTGCCTGCTCTCAACAGTCTCCCCATTGTTCGGAAGGTGCGACGGCAGGCATCGGGGGCCGTGGACGCCCCGACCGTGACCCACCCGACCGCCCGAGGCTATCAAGCCGATGGTCGGATGGGAGTGTCTGACTAAACCACGGGAAGCCTCGGGGCTTGACCCTAAGGCGGTTCACCACATGAACCCCAGAGCCCACACCGACACCGAACTCAAGACGATCACCTCGGCGTTCGACATCGTCATCCGGATCGACTCCGACGGGAGTGTCGATATCGAATAGTATCACTGCAGCGTGAATGTTATATTTATTAGTGGGAGTAGTACGGAGAGCCGGCAAATGAACACACCGCACGTCCTGCTCGTCGAGGACAGCAACTTCATGGCGACGAAGGTCGTCGAGACCCTCGAATCCGCCCACGAGTTCGTGATCACGACGGTCAGCACCGCCGACGAGGCGCGAGACGCGCTGAAAAACGGCTCCTACGACTGTCTCATTTCGAACTACGAGCTACCCGACGAGAGCGGCATCGAGCTGGCCGAATCGCTGGAGGCCGACCCGGAGATCCCGTCGGTGCCGTTGATCATTCTGACCGGGCGGGCGCTCGAACCGCTGGCGAAAGACGCCATCGAGGCCGGCGTCTCGGAGTTCGTCTACAAGGGCGATCAGGCGACCGGCGAGATGGACGTGCTGGCCAACCGGATCCGGACCGTCCTGCTCGCTCATCGGGCGAAAACGGAGCTGTAGCGGACCACGAACCCGTAGGCTTTTGATCGGGCCGCACCTGAATCGGGACAATGAAAGAGTCGCTGATGGAGATCATCCGGTGTCCGATCGACAAACACGAACTCGAACTGACAGTCGAGGACCGCGACGACGGCGAGATCATGGCGGGGACGCTGACCTGCCCGGAGTGTGGGGAGACGTATCCGATCGAGGACGGGATCCCGAACCTGCTGCCCCCGGATATGCGGGACGAAGCCGCGGCCTGACCGGTCGAGCCTGAAGTTTTTTGAGGTGTGAGAACGACTCCCGAACGTGGCGCGCCTCTCAGTCGACCTCAACCGCGGCGGTCTCCACGAGATAGCCGCGCCATCCGCCTTCGAAACCGACGGTCCCT
>JAWOEO010000015.1:0-10501 GCA_046482755.1 Halohasta sp.
CAAAAGAGGTATCACAAAAAAAATACCCGTTATATTTCTCACCAGCAACGACCAAACCAGTGAGGTTATCAAAGGGTTTACAAACGGAGCTGTTGATTATATTATTAAACCTTTTAACGCTGAAGAACTGCTGGCAAGAGTGCAAACCCATCTGGAACTCAAAAAAGCAAGGGAGGAGATCAAATTGATGAACCTCATCAAAACCAGGTTTTTCTCCATTATGACCAACGATATTAAGGATGCACTTACGGGAGTAAAAGGAGTGGCTGAATTTCTCCATGATGAACTGAAGAACGATTCCTTTGACATTGAGGAAATTAAAAAACTTTCCGACCTTGTATTAGCCGACAGCACTGAACTGTACCAGTTTGTTACCGGACTCATTAAATGGGAACACATTGAAACAGAAATTTCACTCCTTACCCTTGTTCCTTTCAACGCAGAGAAATTGCTCGATGACCTGATACATGAAATGGATCCGGTATTGAAAGAAAAAAGTATACTCATAAATAAACACCTGCCCAACAAACACATCCTATAGGGTGACCGCAAACCGGAGGCCTTCGTAGTCGACGGTCCGGGCCTCGGGAAGCCGCGAGCGGATCGCCGCGTCGTCGTTGTTGCCGTAGACGCCACGGAACGCCGCGGATTCGGTCTCGAAGGCATCGAGGACGGGCTCGACCATGAAATCCCCCGCGTGGACGACGAGGTCGGCCTCCCTGACGGCTTCGAGCGTTCGACCATGGAGGCGGTGGCCATCGGTGCTGTGAGTATCGGAGACCACGGTAAGCATACACCCCCTCTCACGCGTCGAACTACTGAAACCTACCGTTTCGGTCGCCCTACTGTGCTAGTGAGGCCAACAGGGCCTCCAGTTGGACCTGCTCGTTCGCACCCTCGGTGATCCGGTAGTCGGCCTCACCGATCCGTTCCATCAGCCGGACGGCATCCCGTTCGGAGAGGTCGAACTCCCACACCGACCGGTGGAGTTGGTCGATGATGTCGCCGCCAGCCATCCCCGTCTCCGTCAGGAGGGTATCGAGGGTGGCGCGGGCCTTCGAGAAATCCCCGTTGATCGCGTCGGTCACCATCGACTCGATCTCCTCGGGGCGTGCGGTGGAGGTGATGAGGTAGACCGCCTCCTCGTCGACGACCTCACCCGTGGTTGCGGCGGCCTGCAAGGAGTTGATCGCCCGGCGCATGTCGCCCCCGGCGGCGTAGACCAGCGCTTCTCGGCCGTCGTCGGTGACCTCGATCCCTTCGGCTTTGGCGATCTCGTCGATCTGGGCGGCGACCGCCTCGTCCGACAAGGGTGAAAACCGGAAGACCGCACACCGCGACTGGATCGGGTCGATGATCTTCGAGGAGTAGTTACAGGAGAGAATGAAGCGGGTGTTGTCGGAGAACTGCTCCATGGTACGGCGGAGCGCAGATTGTGCGTCGCTCGTAAGCGAGTCTGCCTCGTCAAGAAATATAATTCGGTAGTCGAAGCCCCCAAAAGAAGACCGCGCAAAGTTCTTGATCCGGTCCCGAACCACGTCGATCCCGCGCTGATCGGAGGCGTTGAGTTCGAGGAAGTTCCCCCGCCAGTCGTCGCCGTAGACCTCGCGGGCGATGGCGGTGGCGGCAGTCGTCTTGCCGATGCCTGCGCTGCCGGAAAACAGCAGGTGAGGCAGATCGCGCTGGTCGATGTAGCTCCCGAGGCGCTCGACGATGTCGTCCTGTCCCTTGATCTCGTCGAGCGTCTGGGGGCGGTACTTCTCGATCCAAATTTCCCGTCCGGGGGCGGCCTCGGCGTCGACCTCGCTCATACCCCTACAAGCACCCGGTGGGATGATAAACACCCCGAGACGGGGTTGGGACCAGACTCCTTTTATCAGTCGACTGCCCTACCCCTGATATGAACGTCACCGTCGACGTCGTCGGCGAGGATAGCCACGAGGTGACCGTCGACGAGTCGGCGACCTACGCGGATCTCGTCGAGGCGGTCGACCGCAGCCCACAGGAGGTGTCGGTACTCGTCGATGGCTCGCCGGTGCCGGAGGACCAACCGGTCGAAGCCGACCACGTGCAGGTGTTGCGCCTCATCAAGGGTGGGTAGGGGTCGACCGGAACTGAGTATTTTTGTCAGTCGGCGACAGAGCCACCGGGTATGTACTCGAAGCCGACGGATCTCTCGTTCGAGTTGGCCAACGGCGGGGTCGGGCCCGACCCGCTTCGACTCGACGCGCTGGATGTGGCGTTCGTCGTGTTGCTGTTTCAGCGGGACCACCACTGCGGCAACTGCCGAAAACAGGTCCAGGAGATCGCCGCCCGTTATGAGGCCTTCCGCAAGCGAAACGCCGCGGTCGTCTCGGTGCTGCCCGAACCCAAAGAACGGGCCGCCGAGTGGGCCGCCAGCTACGACCTCCCGTTTCCGGTGGCCGCCGACCCCGAGTCGACCGTCGCCGACCGGTTCGGCCAGCCAGTACGGTTCGGCTTCCTCGGCGAACTCCACGACCTGCTGGGGCGGATGCCGCTGGCGGTCATCGTCGACCTCCGGGCCGAGGACCCGCGGCTCGTCTACTCTCACGTCGGCGATTCCCCCTCCGACCGCCCGACCGTCGAGGGGCTCCTCCTCGAACTCGACCACAAGCGCAACGCAAGCGAGTGAGCCACTCGATCCGGCAGGCCGACTCCGACGATCTGGTCGGCGTGATGCGGCTGTTCGACGGTGCGCTCCTCGACACGGATCCAGACCGGATTAGGGACCTCCTAACCGACAGTAGGGGCTGTATACTGGTGGCCGGCGAGGGTCGACCGATCGGTGCGGTCGCGCTCGTCACCGAACCCAAGGAGGTCGACGACCTGCCGTGGCCCGATGCCGTCTATATAGCCGCGATCGCCGTTCGGAACGAACGGCGTGGGCGGGGCATCGGGCGGTCACTAATTGCGGCCGCCGCCGACCGGGCCGCCCCGCGGCCGCTGGCGGCGACGTTCGACGAGCGGGTGCGACCGTTTTATACGGCCTGTGGCTTTGCGATCGAGGACCACGAGGGTCGACTGTGGGGATTGCGGCCGGCCGACGGCGCTGACGAAATCGGCAACGGTAACCGGGCGGATCACTGAGGGGACCGTATATGGGACGCGGCAAAGACAAATACTACAACCGAGCCAAACAGCAGGGCTACCGCTCGCGGGCGGCCTTCAAGCTCAAACAGCTCGATGAGGCCGCGGGGCTGTTCGGCCCCGGCAATACCGTCGTCGACCTCGGGGCGGCCCCCGGCGGCTGGCTGCAGGTCGCCGCGGAAGAAGTCGGCGACCACGGCAAGGTGATCGGCGTCGACTTCCAGCGCATCCGCGAGTTCGACGACCACCACACCATCGAGACGATCAAGGGCGATATGACCGACGACCGGACCAAAGACCGGCTCCGCAAGCTGGTCGGCGAGGACGGCGCGGACGTCGTGATCTCGGATATGGCCCCGAACATGACCGGCGAGTACGAGTTGGATCACGCCCGGTCGGTCCATCTCTCCCGACAGGCCTTCGAGGTCGCCTGCGAACACCTCGGCACCGGCGGGGATTTCGTCGTCAAGGTCTTTCAGGGCCAAGATCTCGACGATCTGGCCGACGAGATCGCCGCGGAGTTCCAGTACGTCCGTCGATCCAGCCCGCCGGCCTCGCGGGACAGCTCCTCGGAGATCTATCTCATCGGGAAACATCGCCTGACTGCGCCCGTCCGCGTCGACGACGAACTCGACGTCGAGATCGTCGACGTCGGCGACGAGGGCGACGGCATCGCCAAGGTCGACGACTTCACCGTCTTCGTCCCCGACGCCGAGACCGGCGAGACGGTCTCGGTTCGGATCACCGACGTCAAACCGCAGTTCGCCTTCGCCGAGCGCGCCGACTGACCGCAGCCAGTCGACCGTCAGAGCAATAGTTCGCGGCCCCTGTTGTTCGGCTATGAGTACGGAACTCGCAGTGAGCGGGATGAGCTGTACGGGCTGTGAATCGAACGTCGAAGCGGCCGTCTCGGAGCTGCCGGGCTGTACCGGGGTCGAGGCCGACCACGAGGCCGGTACCGTCACCGTCGAGGGCGACGTCGAGGAGGCGGCGCTCCGCGAAGCGATCGAAGACAGCGGCTACGAGCCGGCCTAGCGGTCGCCGGCCGACCAGCCGTTGAGGCCGAACATCGATTTGAAGATCACGACGAGACCGTTCGTTTCTCCAGCACCCCAGATCGCCGTCTCTGTCGGCGGGCTGCCGACCTCGACGCTAACGAGCGTCCGGCTCCCGTCGACCAACAGGAGGCGACTGACCGCCGACGGCAATCGTTCGCCATCGTCGAACCGGTCGACCTCGGGGAGGCGGGTTCGGAGCGCCGCCAGCCGCGGCTCCGAGAGCCCGCCGACGGTGATCGAGACGCCGCGATCGGCGGCTGCCACCAGCCCGTCGACGATCGCCTCCGAGACGTAGTCGTCGCCGGCCAGATAGAGGATCTCCGCGTCGGCCGCCGCGAAGAACTCCAGCAGCCGTTCGACGACCGCCGTCTCCTCGCCGACCGTCCAGATGCCGCGCTGTTCGACCCGTCGGTCGGCCGGTTCGAGCTGTTCGAGGGCAGTCGTCAGCGCCGAGAGCCGCCGCCGGGTGTCGCCGTCGAGCGTCCGGTGGAGCGTCTCAACGGAGACCGCCATGAACTCTCGGGGCGAGGACTCACGGACGTCGACCAACCCCGCCTCGTGGAGTTCGTCGACCGCGTCGTACACCCGCGTGCGAGGAACCTCGGCGGTCTCGCTGACCTCCTTTGCGGTGCCGGTTCCCAGCCCGCTGAGGGCGACGAACGTTCGGGCGGCGTACGTACTCAGGTTGAACCATTCGAGTTGGGCGATGGCCGCGGCGTGCGGTTCTGTCCGTGGGTCGGGAGTCATGGGAGGCTCGACAGTGGCGGTCGGTCGTCGACCCCGAGCGGGGCGAGACGGTCGAAAACCGACGCCATCAGTGGATATCCCTGCGTACCCTACGCTCGCGTATAATATTTTTGTGATTAATCGAATGAATTTGTGTACGAAGGTTTGAAACGCTCTCTATCGTTTGAACAGACCTTTCAAAATTTGTAATAGTGTTCGTCACAAATAGACGATCCGGTGCTGATCGCTCGTCGGTCAGCTGCCGGTCTCAGGAGCGGATTCCGGTCGTCGACCAGTCGGATTCACGAACCGAGTGACAACAGCTATCCGAGCGGACCCGGTAGGTACCGCTATCGCCGGCTCTGCCGGATCCCCATATGACAACATTGGATAACGTACACGAGGCGGTCGAGGTCCTCCAGCAGCTCGGGCTCAAGGAGTACGAGGCCCGGTGTTTCGTCGGCCTCTCACAGCTGTCGACGGGCACCGCAAAGCAACTCAGCGAGATGACCGATGTGCCGCGGACGCGCGTCTACGACGCCGTCAGGGTGTTGGAAGCCCAGGGACTCGTCGAGATCCAGCATTCGAGCCCCCAGCAGTTCCGTGCGGTCCCGCTGCCAGAAGCGACTGAGACACTCCGGGACCAGTACCAAACCCGCGTCGACCGGCTCCACGACGCGCTCGAAGACGTCGAGATCACCGCCAAGGGTGACGGCTCGTCGATCCAGGAGGTGTGGTCGATGACCGGCTCGACGGCGATCGAAAACCGAACCGATCGGCTGCTCGCCGACGCCGACAGCGAGATCGTGTTCGTCATCGGCGACGAGTCGCTGCTCACCGATCAGTTGGTCGACCAACTCACTGAAATCGGCGGCGAGGTCGACCTGCTTGTCGGTGCGCCGACCGATCCGATCAGAACTCGGGTTCAGGAGGCCATCCCGGCGGCAACGACGTTCATCTCCGGCCTCGAATGGCTGCAGGAGGAACCCAACGACACCGGCGAGACGGCGATCGGGCGGCTGGTGTTGGTCGACCGCTCGACGATCCTGGTGAGTTCGATCGTGCCGTCGACCGGCGAAGAACACGCGATCTTCGGCGGGGGATTCGGCAACGGGCTGGTCGTGATCGCTCGACGGTTGATGTCGCAGGGCCAGTTCGCCGCCGACGATTGAGCCAGTCGAAACGCCATCGGGCCGTGTGAGGCCCGAAAACGGAGGGGGAGGGCCGAAAAGCGGGGGAATGGGGAGGTAACGCAGTGTTGGGGGACAAGCTGCCCTACTCTACCCAGTCGCTTCAACAGGCGCAACCGGAATGAACTAGTGGCATTTTCACCACGGTGATTTTTTTCATTAACTGAGTAACGACTCGGGGGTCGACGCTCGTGCGGACTGTCGCCCGAAACAGAACGTATTTACTGGTGGTCTCCAACCGCCACGGCAGTGAGTCCCCTCGACAGTCGGCCGACCCAGCCGGTCGGAGCGGTCGCGGACGACCACGAGCTTACCGCTCGGGCACGGCGCTACGGCGAGGCTGTGGTTCGCGGCGAGACATGGCCCCTCGACGGCGTCGACCTCGCGGCGATCACGTGGGAAACGTCGACGCGCGCGAAACGTCGACACGGCCGGTGTTCCTACGACGGCCAGGGTCGGGTGACGATCACGCTGACCGAACACACCTACGAGCGGGCCGGATTCGAGGCCTGCAAAACGACGATCCGCCACGAACTCGTCCACGCTTGGCAGTATCAACACCAGGGCCAGCGGGCTGTCGTCACCGAGTCGGGTATCGAACTCCGGCCCACCGGTGACGCCACGACCGCCGCCCGCGGCCACAGCGATCACGCCGACACTGATGCAGCGACCGGCGGGACCACGGCGGTCGACGCCGGGTTCACCATCGAGACGGGCCACGGCGACTCCTTTCGGGCGTGGGTCGAATCACTCGACCTTCCGGGGCGGACCTCGAGCTACTACGAGCGCCGCCGGGGGGATTTCGCCTACGTTTACGCGTGTCCCGACTGTGGGGAGTGGTGGGGCAAACACCGCCTCTGCAAGAGCGTCCGGCAGGCCGCCCACGGCGGCGAGGGGTCGACGGGGTATCGGTACTGTGTCGACTGCGAGGTGCTGTTGCATCTCCAGCGGGGCGAGTGGTATCTCGCCCACGCCGACCACGATGACGCGACGATCAAGGCGTTCGTCGACGGCGAGTTGGACCTGGCCGTCGACAGTGCGGTGCCGCTCGTCCACCGGCACAGCATCGACCCGACGGAGCGCCCGTCGTAACCACCCTCGGGCCGCTTCGGGTTCTGCTCAGTCTTCGACAGGGAAGGTTTCGTGGAGCACGTCGTGGGCCTCACCGAGCCCCGCAAGGACGCTTTCGCCCTGTGCAGTGATGCGGTGGACTGCGCGTTCGGCGTCCCGAACGGCGACGAGCCGCCCCCGGAGGTAGTCGTACTCGGGGTCCTCCGAGGGTGTTTCGGCGACCTCCGCTTCGAGGTCGACCAGTGCGGCGTCGAGATGGCGTTCGATCGCTGCCAGCGAGTCGGCATCGGCGAGTGCCTCGATGGGGCCCGTGAGGTGGCCCTCTAACTCCGCTTCGGCGTGTTCGCGGACCGCGGGATCGGCGGTTCCGAGGACGTTCATCAGGCCGAGTCTGAGTGCTTCGATCTCGTGACAGCTCATGCGATATCAGAGTGTTTGGTCGACCAAATCGCTCACGATCCGGTCGCGGTCGAGATGCGACGACACGATGCGTTCGGCGTCGTCGGCTTGGACGCCACCGTACCACACGTTCTCGGGATAGACGGCGACCATCGGACCCTCGCCACACCGGCCGAGACAGGAACTCCGGGTGATCCGGACGTCGCACTGCTCGGAGTCGCGGGCCTCCTGCCGGAGTCGCTCTAGGACTGCTGGCGCACCATCCGCAGCACAGGTCTGGTTCGTACAGACGGCGACGTGCTTTTCGGGCGCGTCGTGGGTGTGTGGCTCGTCGTCGACGTCGCTGCGGTCGGCGTGGGTCTCCTGGTGGGTCAGCGCCCGGAGCATCGCCCGTGCGCCGCCGGTATCCTCCTCGTAGCCGGTGAGGTCGACTTTGTACTTGCAGGTATCACACGACATTTCCACACTATCCGTCCGGGCCTCCTGCCAGCGGTCGCCCAGAACATCGAGGAGCCGCGAGTCGGTGCCGAGGGGATGGCCACAGAGGGCGTCGACGTAGGGGTACTCGGCGTCGAACTCGTCGGTCCACTCCCGAATCCGCCCCGTGAGGACACCGTCGCCCAACATATACGGAATCACGACAATGGCGTCGGGGCGCTGTTTGGCGATCTCTGCCAGCGAGTCGTCCAGCGTCGGTTCGGTAATGCCGATAAACGAGGCCTCGACGTGTGAGAACTCCCGACCTTCATAAAGGAGCCGCGAGAGCTTGTGGAGGTCGGCGTTGGCGTCGGGGTCGCTCGACCCGCGGCCGCAGACAACGGCTGCCACGTCGTCGACCTCCCGGTCGACGCCCAGTTCGTCTTCGACGGCCGCCGCGCGATCGTCGAGGAGGTCGACGATCGCCGGATGAATCCCGAGGTGGGCTCCGTTGTTGATCTCGACCTCGTGGGTCGACCGGGCCCGCTGGACGGCCAGCGGCACGTCGTTTTTGACGTGGCTCGCCGCGAACAAGGAGAGTTGGACGACCGTAATCGAGTCGACCGTGGCGGCCAGCCCCTCGATCGCGTCCGGTATCGCGGGCTCGGCGAGTTCGAGGAAGGCGGCGTCGACCGGAATATCCAGTCGGGCTTCGAGCATCGCCGCCAGCTCCCGGACCTGCTCGTTGGACTTCTCGCGGCGCGAACCGTGGCCGACCAGCAGGACGGCCTCGTTGTCGACCGAATCGATGGAGCTCCGAAGCTGGCCGTGGCTCATTGTTCGAACTGTGAGCGGTCGAACTCGACGTCGGTTGCCTGATCGAGACTCTGGACCAGTTTCCGGCGGCGGCTCGGCGCGAACAGCCCCGTCTCTTCCGTTCCTTCGTAGAGCCACATCCCAAAGTCGGCGGCCACATCGTCGTCGACGCCAAACCAGTAGCCGCCCGACGAGGTCGCCGAGAGGTCACCGTACGAGGCGTCCACTGGGCAGTCGTCGATGAGTTGTTGGACGAGTTCGAGCAACTCAGCGTCGTCGTGGACGAACGAGACGCCGACCGTGCCGCTGGAGGATTTGAAGCAGATCGTCCCACAGCCCTCCAAAATACCGCGGAGCAGGTCGCGTCGGTAGTCCGCAAAGGCGCTAAACCGGTAGTTACCGCGACCGTCGACCGGCAGGCCCAGCGAGCCACTCATCCCGAAGAGATCGTCGCTCGTAACCTCGACGGTGTACTCGTCTTCGGTCTTACTGATGTCGGTGTTGTGGGCGTACTCGCGGGTGTTTCTGTCGTGGTCGACCTCACCGTCGACGATCTCGCTGATCGTCTCGGCCGACGCCTCGTCGTTGGTCGTCACGGTGAGACGGTCGCGGTCGACCTCGCCGTTGCCGGCCACACGACCCCACAAGTAAGCGGTCGAAGGGTGGCCTGCCAGCAAATCGTCGGGAGCGGCGAGACTCATTGCTCTACCTCCTCGACGACGATCGCGTTCGTGGGACAGGCCGCGGCGGCTTGCCGGGCCTCCTCGATCCGGTCGTCGTCGAAGGAAGCGACGACGGTGCCGTCGACCTCCCGAACCTCGCCGTCGCCGTCGTAGATCGGATCGCCGTCAGGGTCGATTGTGGCGAGGCCGTCGTCGTCCTCGACGAACCGCGGATCGCGAGTGAGACAGGCGAAGATGCCGTCGCAGGGCTCCTTTTTGAGGGTGACTTCGTAGGCAGTCATGTTAGTAGTCGTATTTGGTTTCGTAGCCGCGCGGGGTGACCATCCGGTCGTCCCAGACGTAGGTCTCCTCGTTGCCCACGAGGATCGTCGTCGTCATGTCGACGATGTCGCTCTCGCCGAGTGCTTCGAGTTCGTCGAGCGTCGTGATCATCACTTCCTCGTCATCCCGGCCCGCGCCGTGGACGATGCCGACCGGGGTGTCAGGGTCGCGGTGTGCGAGCAGGATCTCACAACACTTCTGGAAGTTCTCCCGGCGTTTGCGGCTCCACGGGTTGTAGATCACGATCGTAAAGCTCTCGCCGGCCGCCGAGTGGAGGCGGGATTCGATCTCCGGCATCGGCACGAGGTGGTCCGACAGCGAGATCGAGACGGTGTCGTTGACCAGCGGCGCACCCAACAGGGCGCTACAGGACTGGGCCGCGGGAACGCCGGGGACGACCTCGTAGTCGACCATCGACGCCGTGGCTCCTTTCGACTCCAGAATTTCGAGGGCGAGTCCCGACAGCGCGTAGACGTTGGGGTCGCCGCTGCCGATGATCGCCACGTCGTTGCCCGCGAGCGCGCGGTCGATCGCCTCCTCGGTCCGGGAGACCTCGCCGCACATCGGCGTATCGTACAGCTCCTCGGCTTCCTCGGTGATCTCCTCGGGCAGGAGTTCTATGTAGGTCGTGTAGCCGACGATGTAGTCGGCTTCAAGGAGCGCGGCGCGTGCGCGCTGGGTCATCCCTTCGGGGTGACCGGGTCCGAGGCCG
>JAWOEO010000050.1:0-3400 GCA_046482755.1 Halohasta sp.
GTAGTCGTTGGTTACTCCACGTTAGTCGCCACCTACTATTCCGACGCCTCCGATTCTGCGTCGATCGAGTGTTCGACGGCCGATTCGAGCGGGTCGACCAACTCCCCGACAACGGTATAGGGGTCGGTTTCGCGTCGAGCGACCCGCGATGCGACAGTCTTCATCCCGCCGTGGCTGTCGACCACCTGCTCGGCGAGCCCGCCCACGTCGGCCCGGAGAAGCCGTCGAATCTCGGTTTCGGCCCGTCGTCGACGCCGTCCTTCGCCCTCCCCGGAGTCGGCGAGATACTGCTGGTGGTCATCGAGCGCGCCGCGAAGGTCGTCGATGCCCTCGCCGGTCGTGGCAACCGTCTCGATCACTGGCGGGGTCCATCCCTCGCTGTCGTTCTCCGCGGGGCCGGAGTCCGCCATATCTGGGCCGTGGTGACCGGTCGACAGCCCTGCGGTCGGCTCCGAGGCCATGTGGAGCATGGTTTCGAGATCGGCGACCGTCCCGGCGGCCTCGTCCTTGTCGGCCTTATTGACGACGAACAGGTCCCCGATTTCGAGGATGCCCGCCTTCAGGAGTTGGACGTCGTCGCCGGAGCCGGGCTGGACGACGACGGCGACCGTTTCGGCGGTTTCGACGATGTCGACCTCGTTTTGGCCCGCGCCGACGGTCTCGACGATAATTCGGTCCTTGCCGAAGGCATCGAGGGCCTTTACTGCATCCGCGGTCGCCATCGAGAGCCCCCCCAGACGGCCGCGGGCGCTCATCGAGCGGACGAACACGTCCATGTCGCCCGCGGTCGAGCCCATTCGGATGCGGTCGCCAAGCACCGAGCCGCCGGTATACGGCGAGGAGGGGTCGACCGCGATCACGCCGACCGTCTCGCCGGCTTCGCGGTACTGTTTGGTGAGCGCGTCGACCAGCGTCGACTTGCCGGTGCCGGGGCTCCCGGTGACGCCGACGATCGACGCGGTTCCGGTTTCGGCGTGGAGCGCAGCCAGCAGGTCGCGGTAGCCCGGCTCGCGGTCCTCGATTTTGGTGATGACGCGGGCCAACGCGGTGTGGTCGCCCGCAAGTAGCGACTCACGCAGGTGGGCGTCGGCGTCAGTGAGCTCGGCCATCGTCACTCGCTGCCCGCGTGTTCGCGGACGAACGCGACGGTCTCCTCGATCGACGTCCCGGGGCCGAAGATCGCGTCGACGCCCGCCTCCTCCAGTTCGGGTTTGTCCTCTTCGGGGATGATTCCGCCGACGAGGATCAGGGTATCCTCGAAGGCGTCGTACGACTGGAGCCCCTCGATCACTTTCGGGATCAGCGTGTTGTGGGCCCCCGAGAGGATCGAGATTCCCAGCACGTCGACGTCCTCTTGGACCGCCGCTTGGACGATCTCCTCGGGTGCGCGGTGGAGCCCCGAGTAGACCACCTCGAAGCCCGCATCCCGGAACGCCCGAGCGATGACGTGGGCCCCCCGGTCGTGGCCGTCGAGACCGACTTTCGCCACGAGACACCGGGTGGCCCGCTGTGCGTGATCCGTGCTCATGTCACACTCTTTGTCGGAGATGGATTTGATTGTACCGGACGGTTAGGTGATGCCGCCGGTCGAGCCCGCACAGAACTTCTGGGTCGCATACACGCGGTTGTCCTCGGTGACGAGCACGCCGACGCCGCTTTCGGAAAAGGACTCCCGAAGGATGTTCTCGCGGTGGCCCGGCGAGGCCATCCACCGGTCGACCAGATGGGCCGCGACCGCCGATTCGTTCTCGGCGACGATCGATTCGCCGTCGACGGCGACCGGTTCGTCGATCCACGACTGGGCGACGTTCTCGCCGCCGGCCCGACAGCCAGCCGCCGAGAGCCGATCGGCAGGCGTCACGCCGTCGGGGCTCTCGTGGCCGACGTAGCCGTCGGCGATCATATCGGCACTGTGGTTCCGCGCCACGCGCTGGAGGTCCTCGTCGGTCGACAGCCGCTCGCGGCCGGCGGCGGCGCGTTCGGCGTTGATCTCCTCGTGGATCAGCCGCTCGATGGCCCGCTCGTCGGCGACAGTCGCGTTCTGTGTCACCGGTTGGCCGTCGAATTCACCGGTGGAGTCGCCGAGGGTCTCGGAGATCGACTCCGTGATGTCGTCGGTCGACGCGCCAACGAGGGGAACCGGCTGGCCGTCGAGATCGTCTGCCAGCGGCCCCATTCCGGCGAAACCGCCGGTTGCGAGCAGTCCGATAAGGACCAGATAGAAGAGGGCCACCCGGAGGACGATCCGGACCGGGATCGCGATCAGCCGGAGCATGGCTGGGGTGTGCGGTCTCGATGAAGTGTGGGTGTCATAGCGGGGGGACACCGACAGTTGGCCCGCTCGCCGTATGACTCTAGTTCAGCGAACCCGATGTATTCGCGAGATAGAGACCGAACTGTCGACGACAGCACAGCCGCTTGGGGAGCAAAAATCCGCAAAACGGATTGCGTCGATGCCGCGACGCGTCGTTACTGCACAGTGGGCGAACGCCTTAGAGGCGTTCGACGTTGGCCGCTCGTGGACCCTTCGGGGACTGCTCGATGTCGAACTCGACGTCCTGACCCTCTTCGAGGTCCGGGCCGCCAACGTCTTCCATGTGGAAGAAGACGTCGTCGTCAGCATCGTCAGTGTCGATAAAGCCGTAGCCGCCTGTGTCGTTGAAGAAATCAACGGTTCCTTTCGCCATTGCAGTTGGACGGTAGCCCCCCAGACAAATAAACCCCCCGTGAGACGCGATACCTCGACCCGCAATCACAGCGTCTCTCGAAGGACGGTCGTCGACGGTCGACACCACGGTTTCCCGTCGGATCGTCACTCGAACTCGTCGAGCGTCGCGTGGAGCCCGCGATGTCGCTCACGAATGAGCCCGTCGGGCAACTCCAGCCCGAGCGTTTCGGCCGCGAGCCGGCCCACTCGCTCGGTCGCCTCGGGGCGGGTGTAGACGCCGAGCCGCCACTGGCCCCGCTGGGCGGTGCGCAGGGCACCGACCAACGGCGACTGCGCGCCGAGGTCGCGGATCTCGCCGCCGACGACCACCCGGCTGGTCGACTCCCGCATCGTCGGCTCGGCGGGAATCTCGATGATCACGTCGGTGGCTGGAAGTTCCGCCCGGTCGGCGACCGTCGACTCCAGCTCACGGATCCTCTCGTGGTCGGCCGCCAACAGCGAGTCGGGGACGTGCTGGAGTTCGGCCCACACGGCCCGTTTGAGTAGGCGTCGACTCCCGTAGCGCTCGGCGAAGTCTTCGGTCTCGGGGGTCTGCCGCAGGGCGACTAGGAGGTCGTGATCGTCCATCCGCCGGACTCTCTCGGCGTCGATGGCGGTCTCCTCGATTAGCCGCTCGGTGGCCCGCCGCAACATGGCCTTGCTGATCCGGGCGACCGGGTGCATGTAGACGGT
>JAWOEO010000111.1:0-4488 GCA_046482755.1 Halohasta sp.
CGACCGTGGCCTCGTGTTCCTCACGGAGCCGGGGCTGGAACTCCTCGCGGAGTTCGGCGTCGGCGAGGGCAGCGTACTCATCGGCGATTTCGAGATCGGTCCGCGTCAGCGCCAGCGCCGCCCGATCGAAGGTGGTCCGGAAGAAGGCCCACTCGTCATACATCTCCTGAAGCGTCTCCATCTCGCCGCCGTCGTCGAGGTAGGCATCGATCCCGGAGGCCAGCGAGAACCAGCCGGGCAGGATGCAGCGCGACTGAGTCCACGAGAACACCCACGGGATCGCCCGCAGGTCCTCGACCGACCGCTCTTCGGATCGGGAAGCCGGCCGGGAGCCGAGATTCAGCTCCTCGATGACGGTAATCGGGGTGGCCTGCTCGAAGTACGAGACGAAGCCGTCGGTCTCCAGCAGGTCGCGGTAGGCCGCCCGAGCCGCGGTGGCCATGGTGTCCATCGCCTCGGCCCACTCGTCGGGCACCTGCTCGACGGGCTCCTCAAGCGCGTTGTGGCGCGCGCGGATCTGGGCATCGAGCATCTGTTCGAGATTGCGCTCGGCGATTCGCTCGTTGCCGTACTTCTCGGCGATCGCTTCGCCCTGTTCGGTGAACTTGCCCTGTCCGGTGACGGTCTCGTTCGGCAAGGCGAGCAGCGCCTTGTTCATCGGGCCGCCGCCGCGGGAGATCGAGCCGCCGCGGCCGTGGAACAGCCGCATCGTCACGTCGTAGTCGTTGGTGATCTCCGCGAGGCGTTTCTGGTTCTTGTAGAGGTCCCAGTTGGCCGCGAGGAAGCCGTTTTCCTTGTTGGAGTCGGAGTAGCCCAGCATGATCTCCTGGGTGTTGTTCCGGGCCTCCAAGACCTGTTTGTAGGCCTCGTTCTCGAACAGCGTCCCCATGATCCGATCCGCGCCGTTGAGCGCCGACTCGGTCTCTAGGAGCGGCACCACATCGAGCCCGGCGTGATCGGGCAGCGAGACGGCTCCCACTTGATCGGCGAGAAAGAGGACTTCGAGGACGTGGCTCGGCTCTTCGGTCATCGAGATGCAGTAGGTATCGATCGCCTCGACGCCGAACTCGTCCTGCCAGTCGCCGAGTTTGGCAAAGCGCGTCATCACTTTCTCGGCGACCTCCGAGACGTCGCCGGGGTTTTCGGGGTCGATGATCGGCTCGTCCTGTAGGATCGCGTCGGTCAGGAAGTCGACACGCCCCTCCTCGTCGAGCTCGCGGTATTCGATACCCTCCTCGGCGAGGACCTCGTCGATGGCCTTGGTGTGCTGGATTCGGTGGTCCCGCAGATCGAGGCTCGCCAGCGAGAAGCCGAAGGTGCTGACCTGCCGGAGCAACGGCTCGACGAAGGCTTCGGCGATGTCGCTTCCCCCGTAGGCCCGCAGGCTGGCGTCGATGGTTTCGAGATCCTCTAGCAGTTGATCGTCCTCGGCGTAGCCGCCGGGCCGAACGTCGCCGACGCGGTTGAGTCGCTCCCGCATCAGCCGCAGCTTCTGCCGGTAGGGTTCGTCGGGGTAGCGCTCTTCGGCCTCCTCGGTGATCTTCGGGAACTGATCGAGGTCGGCTTCGAGGGACGCCTGAAACGCGCCGGTGGTCGGATACCGGTCACCGTCCTGGCTGAGTACGGCCGAGAGTCGTTTGAGCTGGGTTCGGTAGCGTTCGAGGACGATGTTCCGCTGGGTTCGCAGCGTCTCGTCGGTGACGTCGACGGTCACGAATGGGTTGCCGTCACGGTCGCTGCCGGCCCACGAGCGGAACTCGAAGAGTTTGGGGAGGTCGATGTCGGGGTACTCGTCGGTGACGATGTCCTCGAACTCCGAGTAGACCTCGCCGACGACGTCGAACAGCGTGTTTTCGAGGTACCACTGGACGTTTCGCGCCTCGTCCTGTGGTTCGGGCTGTCGTTGGCGAACCTGCCGGGTCTGCCAGAGACTCGTCACCTCGGCATCGATATCCTGCCAGACGTCCTCGGCCTCGCGGTCGGTCAGTCGCTCCTTGTCGAGGGTTTCGAGGTGGCCAGCAATCGACCGGAGCTTGGCCTTGACAGTGCCCCGACGAGCTTCGGTCGGGTGAGCCGTAAATGTTGGCTCGATAAGCACGTCGTCGAGCACCTGGCGGACGGTCTCGGTGTCGGCACCATCCTCTTTGAGCGCCTCGACAGTGTCTTCGAGGCTGTCGTCGAGGGTTCCCTCCTGGGAGCCCTGCCGAACGGCGCGGACGCGCTCGCGCTCCTCGGCGAGGTTGATCAGCTCGAAGTAGGTGGCGAACGCGCGCGCGACGTCACCCTCCTCGCTAGGCGAGAGCTGCTCGAAGGTCGACCGCAACTCCTCGCGGGAGTCGATATCCCCCTCGCGGTAGGCGATCGCAGTCTGTCGAAGTTCCTCGACGGTTTCGAACGATTCGGTCGAAGTCTGCTCTTTGAGTACGTCGCCGAGCAGCGCACCAAGCTCGCGGACGTCCTGGCGCACCCCCCGGTTGTGTAATTTCATACCGTATGGTAGCTGCACCCATTGGTAAAAGTCTCACCAACTTTGGAGGCGCACATACATCATTAATCATTTAGAATTCTGGGGGTAGGATGGCCGTCTCCGGAGGGTCGACGTTTCGAGAACACCGCCTTGGGCAACGAGCGTGGCCAGCCGCTCAGTCCGAGATGAACTCGTTGTCCCGCCAGTCGACGCCGCTCGCCCCGGAGTTGTTCTTCCGGGGGTTTTCGACGACCTCGACGGTCGCCGACCGGGCTTCGCCCTCGACGATGCGGGTCGCCTCCAGATCGCCGTCGGCTTCGGTAATCGCCGTCAGCGTCCCCTTCTCCGACAGCAGGGCGAGTTCCTTGAGGACCAAGAACATGGGATACTGGACGGCGGTGTTCTGGAGGACGGTCTCGCGGTCGCCCTTGAAGCAGGCGAACTCGACGAGCTCGGAGGGGATCTCCTCTTCTTCCTCGTCGCCCCACCGTGGGCCGCCGGCCCGTGGGGGTTCCTCCTCGTAGACCCGCGTCTCGGTGACGCTGGCTTTGAGCTGGGCCGTCGGGGTGTACTTGCTGAGGCTCTCGTCGGCCGCGACGGCCTTGATGATCAGCGTGTTGTTGCGTCGAGTGATGTCGACGTCCTCGATCCCCTCGGGGAGGTCCGGATCCTCCTCGAAATACGAGTGGACGTCTTCGAGTGGCAGTTCAAGCGTCGAGTGGAGACGGAATACGCGACCTGTCATTGTGGAGTTGGATTCACGAGTAGTTCCCCGCGGCTGGGCCGATACCTACCGTAGATAGGGGACAGAGGATATTTATATCTGGTGAGAATACTACACCCTTCGTTCGGTGGCCCGCGCGCTGTGTCTGCGCTCGATCCGGCTCACACCGAGAGTTCGGCTTCGAGATCGCCGCGCTCCGCTAATTCTTCGAGGATGTCGCTGCCGCCAACGAACTCGCCGTCGACGAACGTCTGGGGGATCGTCTCCCAGCCGCTGTGGGCCGAGAGGGCTTGGCGGTACTCGGCGAGGGCCGGCAATACGTCAACGGTCTCGAAGTCGTCGACGTGGCTCCCGATGAGTTCCAGCGCCTTCGCGGAGTAGCCACACTGCGGCATCAGTTGATTGCCCTTCATGAACAGTACGACATCGTTGGATTCGATCGCTTCGTCGACCTGCTGTTTGACCTCCTCGGGATCGGGACCGCTGTGGGGCTGAAACGACATACGCTTACTACAGTCGGGGTGGTGAAATGTATTACGTCGAACGACCCGTTGTGTCAATCGTACGCACGTAGCCGACAGAACGCCCCCATCACCGCCGCTTCGGCCTTGCGAAGGTGTTCGGCGGCCGTACTCGACGAGCACTCCAGCGCCTCGGCGACCGCTTCGACGCCCCCTTCGCGGGGCACGGCGTAGTAGCCAGCGTCGACGGCGGCCCGAACGGCCTCGCGCTGGCGGGCGGTGAGACCGGGATCGAACAGCGACTGCCGCCAGTCGTAGTCGCCGACGCGCTCGACGGTGACCTCGACTGCGGGTGGCAGCGCTTCGAGCGCCGATTGGAGCGCATCCGACTCGCCGACGACTGTCAGTGTCGCCACGCCGTCGGGAAGGAACTGGATCGGTGGGACGACGATCACCCCCGTTCGCTGGAAGGCCCCAAAGGTCGCCTCGTCGACCTCGGGCCGTCGCTGTCGCAGGAAGGTGTAAAAACTCCGGTCGTCGATCCGGGTGATCTCGAAGTCGACGACGCCCTCGGCGGCCGCCAGCGCGGCGGCGTAGGGCTCGCGGTCGCCAACGACGTAGAACAGAAAGGTGTCCTCGTCGCCGAGGGTGTTGCCGTGGACGAGTACGTCCCGGTCGACGGCCGCGGAGCTATCGATGAACTGGTGGATCGGGTGGCGTACCTCGGGAGCGAACCGAAGCCGAAGATCGAGGTAGTTCACACCGGCCGTACTGGATCTATTTATAAATAACCGGCTGAGTGAGGCAGAACTGTCGGGTAGCACGGCGAGAATCCT
>JAWOEO010000146.1:0-2682 GCA_046482755.1 Halohasta sp.
TCGATCCCGTCGGCGTCGACGGTCACGACATCGTCGTACTCGGCGTCGGCGTCCGATTTGATGGACTCCCAGTACTCCTTGCGCTCTTCGAACTCGTCGCCTTCAGGCACGTATTCGCGGCCCTTCAGGTAGTCGTAGGTAGTTTCGTCGGGGTTGATGTAGCCCGCGCGGGCCCCGCCCTCGATCGACATGTTACAGACCGCGAGACGACCCTCCATGTCGAGGGCCTCGATGGCCTCGCCGCCGTACTCGTAGACGTGACCGACGCCGCCGTCGACGCCCAGATCCTGAATGATCTTCAGGATGATGTCCTTGGCGTAGACGCCCTCGCCGAGTTCGCCCTCGACGTTGATGCGGCGGACCTTCTGTTTGTCGGCGGCGATACAGCCGGTGGCGAGTACGTCGCGGATCTGGCTCGTGCCGATGCCGACACCGATCGAGCCGAACGCGCCGTGGGTCGCGGTGTGGCTGTCACCGCAGGCGACGGTCATCCCCGGCTGGCTCAAGCCGAGTTCGGGGGCGACCACGTGGGTGATCCCCTGTTTGCCGGACTCGAAGCCGAAGAACGTGATGCCGTTGTCGGCCGTGTTCGTTTCGAGTGCGGTCAGCATCTCCTCGGCCTGGTCGTCTTTCAGGGGTCGCTGGCGCTTTTCCTCCTCGGTGGGGGCGATGTGGTCGGTCGTTGCGAAGGTCTGGTCCGGATAGGCGACCTCCAGATCGCGCTCCCGGAGCATGCCGAAGGCCTGCGGACTCGTGACCTCGTGGACGAGATGGAGCCCGATGAACAGCTGATCCTGTCCGTTCGGCAGCTCGGTTACCTTGTGTTTGTCCCATACCTTGTCGTACAGCGTTCCGTTGCTCATGTTGTATTCCTTGAATTCGTTCTGCGGCGTCTTACTCCTCGTCGGCCCACGCGAACAGCCCGCGCAGTTCCTCGCCGACGGCCTCGATCTCGTGGTTCTTCTCGGCGTCGCGGATCTGGTGGTAGCCTGGTCGACCGGCTTGGTTTTCGAGGATCCACTGCCGGGCGAAGGTGCCGTCCTGGACCTCTTCGAGGACTTCCTCCATCTGCTCGCGGGCGTGGTCGTCGACGACCCGGTCGCCGCGGGTGAGGCCGCCGTACTCGGCGGTGTCGGAAACCGAATCCCACATCTCGCTGAGGCCGCCCTCGTACATCAGGTCGACGATCAGTTTGAGCTCGTTCATACACTCGAAATAGGCCATCTCCTCGCTGTAGCCGGCCTCGACGAGCGTCTCGTAGCCCTGTTTGACGAGGCTGGTGACGCCGCCACACAGCACGGCCTGCTCGCCGAAGAGGTCGGTTTCGGTCTCTTCTCTGAAACTGGTCTCGATCGTGCCTGCGCGGGTACAGCCGATTCCCTTCGCATACGCGAGGGCTCGATCTTTGGCGTCGCCGGTGACGTCCTGGTAGACCGCCACGAGTCCGGGGGTTCCCTCGTCGGCCTCGTAGTTCCGCCGGACCAGATGCCCGGGCGATTTCGGGGCGACGAGCGTGACGTCGACGTCGTCACGCGGCTGGATCTGGCTGTAGTGGATGTTGAAGCCGTGGGCGAACTGGAGGGTATCCCCCTCGTCGAGTTCGTCCTCGATCTGGTCGTAGACAGCGGGCTGGACCGTATCGGGAACCAGGACCGAAACGACCTCGGCCTGTGCGGCTGCCTCAGTCGGGGTTGCCACCTCGAGACCGTCGGCTTTCGCCGCTTCACGCGAAGACGAGTCCTCGCGGAGGCCGACGACCACGTCGACCCCGCTGTCGGCGAGGTTCTGTGCGTGGGCGTGGCCCTGGCTGCCGTAACCGAGGACGGCTACGGTCGTGTCGTCGAGATAGCTTTGGTCTGCGTCGTCGTCGTAGTAGATTTTCGCGTCGAGTTCGTCTGCCATGTATGTGCGATGAGACGCCCCTCTTAGTTGGTGGTTTCGGCTTGGCTCTCTGCGTCGTCGGTCGGCTCGTTGCCGCCGTCGGTGGCCGGAACTCCCAGTGTCGCCTCCGCAGCGGGCTTCTCGCCGGGGGTCGTCGGCTGGTCACCGCGGGAGAGGGCAGTCGGCCCCGTCCGGGCGACCTCGATGATGCCGAACTGCCGGTAGGCGTCGAGCGCGTCCTCGATCTCCTCGGACTCGCCGGTGAGCTGGACGGTGATCGTCCGCGGACCCGCATCCAGCGTCTCGCCGTCGTACATCTCGGTGATCGCCTGGACCTTGTCGGGCTCCTCGCCGTTGACCTTCAACAGGACGAGCTCCGAGCGGATCGGCCGGTCTTCGAGTTCGCCGACCGACAACACCGGTTTGAGCTTGGCCAGCTGCTTTTTGATCTGGTCGATGCCGGGGTCGGTCTCCTCGACCAGCAGCGTCAGTCGCGCGTTGCCCTCGACAGTCGTGGGCCCGACGGTGAGGCTCTCGATGTTGAACTGTCGACGGCTGAACAGCCCCGAAATGCGCGCGAGCACACCCGGTTCGTGTTCGACCAGCGCCGACACCAGCGCGGTTCGGGTGTCGGGTTCGGCCTCGACCTCGGTGTCGATCCGAATTCCTTGACTGTTTCGCCGTCCGTCCGGGTGTGGCCGTTCCTCCGGCGCTGGCCCTTGCAGGCCCTGGGTGTTCTCGCTCATAGTTGGTCCTCCGAGAGTGCGAACTTTCCATTGGGTGCGCCGCTTGCGACCATCG
>JAWOEO010000177.1:0-13675 GCA_046482755.1 Halohasta sp.
AGACTACAGTTAACCACTTCCTACTCCGACTGAATCCCCCGTAGCCACGGCTTACCGGGCCAGTGGGTGCCGCCGATCTCTATCACGCGGAGTTTGGATGCCAGCACGTTGACCCCGGCGACGTTTTTCGGCGCGCTCGCGGTCTACGTGCTGGCATCCAAACTCCGCGTGATAGAGATCGGCGGCACCCACTGGCCCGGTAAG
This sequence comes from Halohasta sp., assembly GCA_046482755.1. Lineage (GTDB taxonomy): Archaea > Halobacteriota > Halobacteria > Halobacteriales > Haloferacaceae > Halohasta. The sequence continues at coordinate 205 of JAWOEO010000177.1, forward strand.
CCGTGGCTACGGGGGATTCAGTCGGAGTAGGAAGTGGTTAACTGTAGTCTCGCCAGCGGTAGCCACACTCTTTACATTTAAAGAAACGAGTCGGCGGCTCGTCGGCTGCGCCGGTCTGTTTGATCGTGTACCACGCCTCGCCGTGGCCGCACTCCTCGCAGACCACGTCGTTGGCGGTCGGCTTCCCCTCGAACTCCGCGCCCTCCTCGGTTTCGATCAGTTCGTCGCCGCTCTGGGACTCCGTGGAGGTGAACTGGGCGGCCAACTCGGTGTCCTGTTCGGCGGTTTGGCCGCAGTCGTCGTTCGTACAGACCATTTGGCCGTCCTCCGACCGCATCATCGAGCCGCAGTCGTCGCAAAATTGCATGCCCGCGGTTGGGGCTCCGGACAGTTAATCCCCGCCGTCGAGGATCGTCCGATCCGGCCCCGTCTCGGTGACCACTGGACAGTCCCGCACTCGGAACCGGCCGTCCTCGACGACCTCGACGATCGTGGTCCCCGGGTGGGTACAGCCGACCTCCGGCGGCTCGGTGAAGTAGGGACACTGCTGGCAGTACTGCCGTTTGTCGACCAGCGTCCCCTCCTCGCCGACCCCCGGACTGCCTGCCGGCTGCCCGCCGCCAATCGAGCCAGTCTCCGGCTGTTCGACGCTCGGTTCGGCCGCCGTCGGCTCCGCGGTCGCGCCGGCGTCGGCCGCGGTCCCGCCGCTGGCCAGTTCGTCCCACAGCGCCTCGCCGTCGACGGCCGAGACCTCCATCTCGTCGAACACCTCGTCGGCGTCGGGTGCCTCCTCGGCAGCAGTTGCCGCGATATCGTCGACCGACGGCTCACCGGTCTGTGGGTCGGAATCCCGGTCGGTGTGTGACTCTCTGGTGGCGTTCTCGGCGAGGGGCTCCCGGTCAGCGTGGGGCTCCTCGTGTGCCACCGGTTCGGCGTCGCCGAACTCTGGTCGGCTGCCTGCGGAACTTCGTTCCTCACTGTCGCCGGGCGCTGCCCGGCTGCCAGATGAGCTTTGCCCATCGCTGTCGACGACCTCGGCGTCGACGATCGATTCGGCTTCGTCGGTCGGCTCGGCGCTAGTGAACTCTTCGATCTCGTCCCAGACCGACCCCTCGTCGTCGGGCTCCTCACCGCTCATCGTCGCCCCTGTCGGTCGTCGGCCTCGAAGGCCTGTTCGGTGGTCGAACCGGCTTCGAGGGCCGGCCGGTCGGCGATCGTCAGCCACGCGGATTTGAAGAACATCGAACCCGGTTCGAGGCCGTCGAAGACGCTCCGGCAGTGCGGACAGGCCGGTTCGGTCAGCAGCGGCAGCGAGACCATCTCGCTGCAGTTGTCACACCGCGCCGACTCGATATCCTCGCGGGCGGCGGTTTCGAGCAGTTCGGCCAGCGCGGTCTGGTGGGTGATATGGCTCTCGATCCGCTGGACCCGCCGCCGGAGGTCGACGACGACCTCCGCGAGCCGGTCGGCCTTCGATTCGACCCGCCCGACCGACTCCGACAGCGAGCCGACCTCCCCCTCGGTCGCCTCGAATCGGTCCTCGAAGTCGGCTTCGACCGCCGACAGCTCCGCCTCCATGGCCTCGACCGACTCCGATAGCGCCTCGACGCTCCCCGCGTGGTCATCTATCTCTTCCTCGATGCGGTCGATGTCGGCCGCTAGCTCGTCGAGGGCCTCGTGGCTGTGATCGGCCGGTGCGCGCGCTCGGGCCTCCTTCATGACGTCGACGATCCGCGACCGGAGGTCCGCGACGTGGGCCTCGAGGTCGGCCTCCAGCTCGTCGACCCGATCGGTCCCGGTGGCGGCCTCTAGCTCGTCGATCCGCGATTCCAACTCCGAGAGGAGTCCTGTGGCTGCCTCGTCGGCGTCGGCACCGTCGGTAAGTAGCTGATAGGATGCGACCGCACGAGCGAGCACCGTCTCCCGGCTCTCTCCGGTTTCCTCCGTGTGTGCCGTGACCCACTCCTCGAGTTCCGACGGAAGTGGCCCCGGTTCTCCCTGCTCACTCGCCATTGATATCTACCTAACAAGCCCTAAACTTAAAAATCCATGATAAATGAACGGACACGATCTCGGCTTCGTGTTCATATATAGTTATATTGGTCCTACCGGATTATCTGATCTTCCGGACGTTACTGAGATCGTAGCCGCCTTCGTGGATTTCGCTTTCGAACTGGACGATATCCTCCTGTTCGAGCCGCGAGAGTACTCCACGGAACTGTTTGACAACCATCACTCGCGCACGCTTCGAGCCGCCGGTCTCCCACGAGAAGTCGATCGTTCCGCTTGCGGCATCCGAGAGCTGTCCGCGCCGGGTCGGGGTCAGCGTCTCCTCGCTGGCCAACACGAGAATGAGCCCGCCCCACTGTGCGGCCGCGCGTTTGAGCCCGCGGATCAACATCGGGATGTCCTGCCATTCGAGGTCGTCGCCGATCGCACTCAGGAGGTCGGTGATGGCGTCGAAGACGATCAGGTTCCCCGAGGCGTGTTCGGTCAGGTAGTCACCGAGGGCGCTGAGCACTTTCTGTCGGTTCCCACCGCCGCTGAGATCCGAGAGATCGGTTGTCCGCCCCAGATACCAGTCTTGAGGGATCCGACTCGACTGGAAGTACTCCACCGAGAGATCTCGATACCGGATGTTGTCGATCGCCGCGTCGACGATGTCGTCCGACAGCGTGTAGCGAAGCTCCTGTTCGAGCGTCGACTTCGCCGACGTAAAGGAGACGTAGTGGACCTCCGGCGGTAGCCGTGACCCCTCGGGAACCTCACCGTAGTGAAGATCGAACAGCTCACTGTCCGTTTTGGCCAGCGCGTTCATCGCCGCGCTCGTGTAGACGAACTCCCGGGCCCCGGCCCCCGCCTCGCCGGAGAGCAACACGACGCTGCCGGGCGGTGCACCGCCTTCGAGCAGCGAGTCGAGCCGAGAGATGCCGAACGGAATATCTTCCATGGCTACCACTATTCGGGCCGCTTTTTATCCGTTACGCCGATCCTACTCCGAGTAATCACTGCCTACGACGCGGGCTCCCTCGTTTCGCCCGGCAGCGACTATCACCTCGCCGTCGAGGCCGGCGGCTGCCAGCGCCCGGTCACCGGCCTCGCGGGCCGCCTCGGCGTGGTCGACGTCGGTCACGCCGTAGACTGCGGGCCCCCACGACGACTGGCCGGCCCCGTAGACCGCCGGCTCGGCGCTGAGGGTCTCCACCAACTCGCCGACCGGCGGCCGGTAGACCCCGCCCTGTTCGTCGGCGTACCACGTGCCGTTGAGCCGGCCGATCTCGGCGACTGCGCTGCCGAACCGGTCGACGCTGCCGGTGGCGATCGCCGGCAACACTTTCCGGGTGATCGTGCCGGCGATCCGATCGGCGGGAGCGGGATCGGCCCGCTCGACCACCCCACGGATGCTCTCGTCTTCGGCCGCGCCGCTGCGGCCGGGGTCGGCGTCGGGCAGGACGACCAGAAACCGCCAGTCGTCGGGGATGGAGTGGCGGGCCGCGACTGGGGGCACCGTCCAGTCGCCGTCCGCGGGGCGGTCGGTGGTGAACCGCGCCGTGGGGTGGCCGCCGTCGACGACGAACCCACCCCGTTCGAAGGTCGCTACGCCGATCCCCGACCGGCCGCCCCGCCCGAGGTCGGGCGCGAGCGCGCGAACGTCGACCGAGCGATCGTAGGCACCGCCGACGGCGACCGCAACCGCCAGCGCCAGTTGGGTGCCGCTGCCGAGGCCGACGTGCTGGGGCAGTGGGTCGGTGACGGTGACCGCTGCTCCCGGCAGGTCCAGTAGCTCACAGACGGTTTCGACCGCCGGCATACAGCGCGTTGGGGCATCGATCTCCTCGGCTCGGGTGGCCCGCAACGAGAGCCGCGGGCGGTCGAGGGCGACACCGAGGGCTCCGTACAGCCGTTCGTGGGCCAACGAGAGGTTCCCGAAGCCGAAGTGTAGCCGCGATCCAACGTCGACCGTCGTCATACGTCCCGTTTGGACCGCGCCGGTATTCGGGTTTCGACGGTGGCAACCGTCGGCGGCGTCCCGTTGATCCGGCGTTCGGCCCTCGTTTGGTGGTGGCTACCGCAAACAGAGGGTCCAGTAGTCGCCGCCTAATTTTCCTGTCGACGTGCCAACCGATCCGCATGGACGCCCTCCTGATCTATGGCGCGTACGGCTATACGGGCGAACTGATCTCCCGAGCGGCCGCTGCCCGCGATTTCGAGCCCGTGTTGGCCGGCCGCGATCCCGACCGCCTCCACCTCCTCGGCACCGAACTCGACTGTCGAAGCCGCGCCTTCGGCTTGACCGACGACATCGAGGCCCACCTCTCGGGTGTCGACGTGGTCCTCAACTGTGCCGGCCCCTTTGCGGAAACCGCCGAGCCGTTCGTCGAGGCCTGCCTGAATCGTCGGGTCGACTATCTCGACATCACGGGTGAGCTTCCGGTCTTCGAGCGACTGGCGCGCCGCGATAGCGAGGCCCGCGAGGCTGGCGTGACGCTCATGCCCGGCGTCGGCTACGACGTGGTGCCGACCGACTCGCTGGCGGCCCACTTGCAGGAGCGGCTCCCGGGGGCGACCCATCTCGCGTTGGCGATCTCAGCCTCCGGTTCGCTATCCGGCGGGACGCTCAAGACGCTCATCAACGGGTTCGGTTCCGGGAGTGCGATCCGCGAGGACGGCCAGCTCCGGGCGATTCCCACCGCATCCAAACAGCGGGTCGTCGACTTCGGGGCGGGCACCGAGACGGTGATGACGATCCCGTGGGGCGATCTCTCGACGGCCTACCGGACGACCGGGATTCCCAACATCGCGGTCTACGTGGCGGTCCCGGATGTGGTTCGCCATGCGCTCATGCTCGCCCGACCCTTCGGGGGTGTGCTGGCGACCGACCCCGTCCAACGATTGGGAAAGGGACTCGTCGACCGGTTGGTCGACGGGCCGAGCGAGGCCGACCGCGCGACAAACGAGACGACCGTCTGGGGCGAAGCATGGAGCGAGGCGACCGGCGAGACGGTCCAGTCGATCCTTCGGACACCCGATACCTACGAGTTGACTGTCGAGGCCGCGTTGGCTTGTGCCGAGCGCGTGCGGAACGGTGAGGCTCCAACCGGAGTTGCAACTCCCGCCGGCGCGTTTGGCTCCGACCTCGCAGTCGAACTACCGGGTGTGAGCAGGCAGGATCGCTAGATCGAGGTTGTCACTGCTGCGAATATGAGGGGTGTCGTTGGTATGAAAACGGAGTGTGGATCGTGGGACCGCGCTGGTCGACCGTTAGGCGTTGGACTGGCCAGCGTTCTCGGCCGGGCCGCCACCGACCAGACTATGCAGCGACTTACCGAGATCGTCGACCTCGCCGTTCTGGAACGCGGTGATCGTATCGAGGATCGAATGCACGTGGTCGGGTGCCTGCTCGGGCAGGCCGTCAGTTGGACCGACGCCGGCCGTGGCATCCTCGCGTGCCTCGTCGCCGGTCGAGTCGACATCCTCGGCGTTCGTGGCCGCGTCCGACGCGGTGTCGGGAGCCTGCTCGGCCGGCGCGGCGGCACCGACTGCCGCCGCCCCGCCGATCAGGAACAGCGCTGCAACCGTCATCGTGATGAGTTGTCTTGCGTTCATCGCAACTAAGCCACGGCCATACAGCCCGATAAACCGGGGAAGCCGTCCACTCGAAAACAGACGTTTTACCGCCGATTTGCGCCGAATTACGCCGACTTTCGAGTGGGTTGACCACGATCTACGCCGATTGAGTGTTATCTGGCTCGCTTCCCCTGTCTGTAGTGGCCAGTTGGTTCGGCGCGCGGTGTCGTCGGTGTGGAGTAGATGGCCACGAGCCTTTTGAGAAGTCGCGTGGTGCCTCCGGTGTGCGTCAGTTGCAGGTCCTCGTCGACGACGATACCCGCGAGGCCGTTGTTTCGCTCTTCGACGAGGAGGGCGTCGACTACGTCCGACAGGAGGCGTGGACCGACGGCTATCGCCAGTGGCTGTTTTCGGCACCTGTTCCGAGCGACTCGATCGGCTACCTGCTGGGTCGGCTTGAGGAGGTCGGCGTCGACGACGAGCAGTACACCCTCATCGGGAGCCTCGAAAGCGCGATCACGCCCAACGACACGGCCCTCCAAGCCCGGTTTGCCAGCGACTTCGACCCGCTCACACAGCCGGAGCTTCGGTCGAAGGCCACCGATATGAGTTCGGACCCGACCTCGTTTCTGTCGATGATCTTTCTGAGCGCGGTCATCGCTGTCGTGGGGCTGCTCATGGATTCGCCGGCGATCGTCGTCGGCTCGATGGTGATCGCGCCGATCGTCGGCCCGGTGTTGACCGCGACCGTCGGTGCTGTCAGCGGCGACCGACGAATGGTGCTCGATAGCATCTGGCTCCAGACTGCCGGCCTCGCCGTGGCAGTCGCCGGGGCTGCACTGTTTTCCGGAGTCGTCTATTACGCGGGATTCGTGCCGCAGCAGCTGGCTGTCTCCTCCATCGAACTGATCGGTGTCCGTCTCTCGCCGGGATTGCTTTCGGTCGTTGTCGGCCTCGCTTCGGGGGCCGCGGGCGCGTTCGGACTCACGACCAAAGGCCCGACCTCGCTGATCGGCGTCATGATTGCGGCTGCACTGGTTCCGGCGGCCGCAACCACCGGGATTGCGATCGTCTGGCGCAAACCACGGCTTGCGGTCGGCTCGCTGTTGCTGCTGGTGGTGACGATGGTACTGATCAATCTCGGCGCGTTTCTGGTGTTGGTAGCGATGGGTTACCGACCCGACGAATCCGGCTGGCTCCTCGGCTCGGCCTCACGGCGCGAAACAGTCGCCCTCATCACGACCACGGTCGCCGTGCTTCTGGTCATCGGAGCCGTTGGCGCTGGAACCACCCAGCAGGTAGGCTTTGATCGACAGGTCACCACCGAAGTCGACGGCCTCGCAGCCCACCCCGACTATCGGTCGGTCGACCCGGTCGCCGTTCGGACCGAGTACAGCGACGACACGCTCCTCGCCCGGCCGGAAACCGTGACGGTCCATTTCGCCTACACCGGCAGTGGCGATCCGCCCGCCGTCGCCGACGAACTCGAAGACCGAATCAGTAGCGCGACTGGCGAGCCGGTGACGGTTCGGACCAGATTCACCGACTACAACCGGACGCGTTCGCTCACCGAGTCGACCACGATCGCCCAACGCCTCGCCGAGCCGTCGCCGGCAACGGCTGCCGAACAGGCAGTAGCCGTCGACTACGACCCCCCGATGGTGCAGTAGTCGTCGACTACCATCGCCGTGTGAACACGAGACAGCCCTCACCCCCATCGAAACGGTTTTGACGAAACCTTACACACAGTCAGTATGCCGACCGAACCCGACACGGGATACGACCCCACACTGGGGCGGAAGTTCATTTTTGTAACGGGAGGTGTGATGTCCGGTCTCGGAAAAGGAATTACCGCGGCGAGCACGGGCCGCCTGCTGGCCAACGCCGGTTTCGACGTGACCGCCGTCAAAGTCGACCCCTATCTCAACGTCGACGCCGGGACGATGAACCCCTACGAACACGGCGAAGTGTATGTCCTCAAGGACGGCGGCGAGGTCGACCTGGATCTGGGGAACTACGAACGGTTCCTCGGGATCGATATGACCTCCGATCACAACGTCACCACGGGCAAGACCTACCAGAGCGTGATCGAAGCCGAGCGCGCGGGCGACTACCTCGGCAAGACGGTCCAGATCATCCCCCACGTGACCGACGACATCAAGCGCCGAATCCGGGAGGCCGCCGAGGGGACCGACGTCTGTATCGTCGAGATCGGCGGCACCGTCGGCGACATCGAGTCGATGCCGTTCCTCGAATCCCTCCGGCAGTTCGCCAGCGAAGAGGATGACGAGGATCTACTCTTCATGCACGTGACGCTCGTCCCCGACTCGATGAACGGCGAGCAGAAAACCAAACCCACCCAACACAGCGTCAAGGAACTCCGCTCGATCGGGCTGCAGCCGGATATTCTCGTGGGACGGAACGAAAAACGCCTCGAAGAGGGAACCAAGACCAAGATCGCCCGCTTCTGTGACGTTTCGACCGAGGCGGTCTTCTCGAACCCCGATGTCGACGATATCTACAAGGTCCCGCTGATGGTCGAAGACGAAGGGTTGGACGAGTACGTGATGGAACGGCTCGGCATCGCCGACGGTGCGCTCCCCAAAGCCGAACGCTCCCAGCGCTGGCGCGAACTGGTCACCCGCGACCGCGAGGGCACCGTCGAGATCGCACTCGTCGGCAAGTACGGGTTGGAAGACGCCTACATGTCGATCCACGAGGCCCTCAAGCACGCCGGGATCGAACAGGAAGTCGACGTCGACGTCCTGTGGGTCGACTCCGACGAGATGCACGACGACCACCGCGAACGACTCCGGCAGGCCGACGGGATCATCGTCCCCGGCGGCTTCGGCTCCCGCGGCACCGACGGCAAAATCGAGGCCGTGCGCTATGCCCGCGAAAACGACGTTCCGTTCCTCGGGCTCTGTCTCGGCTTCCAGATGGCGGTCATCGAGCAGGCCCGCAACGTCCTCGGGCTTGACGGTGCTCACTCGGCGGAGATCGACGAGGAGACACCCCACCCCGTCATCGACATCCTCCCCGAACAGAAGGAGATCGACGACATGGGCGGCACGATGCGACTCGGCGCTCACGAAACGCAGATCGAACCCGACACGCTTGCCGAGGCGATCTACGAGGCCGACTCCTGTACCGAACGGCACCGCCACCGCTACGAGGTCAACCCCGAGTACATCGACCAGCTCGAATCCGAGAACATGCAGTTCTCCGGGACGGCGGGTCGACGGATGGAGATCCTCGAACTGGCGGATCATCCCTTCTTCGTCGGCACGCAGTTCCACCCCGAGTTCCGCTCGCGGCCCGATCGGGCGAGCCCGCCGTTTGTGGGCTTCCTCGAGGCTATCCTCGACCAACAGCAACAGGAGACGGACACCGACACCACCGAAGACGAGGTTACGATTTAAATGGTAAACCCCACCGAATTCATCGACGAGGCAGTCGAATCGATTTCCGAACAGATCGGCGACGACAACGCGATTATTGCGTTGTCGGGTGGCGTCGACTCGTCGGTCGCCGCGACGCTCGCCTATCGGGCGGTCGGCGACCAGCTGACCCCCGTGTATGTCGACACCGGCCTGATGCGCAAGGGCGAGACCGACCAGATTCGAGACACGTTTTCGTTCATGGACAGTCTCGAAATCGTCGACGCCCGCGAGCGGTTCCTCGATGCGCTCGCAGGCGTCACTGACCCCGAGGAGAAGCGCAAGGTCATCGGCGAGCAGTTCATCCGGGAGTTCGAACGCGAGGCGAAGGAAACGGATGCCAAGCAGCTGGTCCAAGGGACCATCTACCCCGACCGCATCGAGTCCGAAGGTAATATCAAATCCCACCACAACGTCGGTGGGCTTCCTGACGTGGTCGACTTCGAGGGGATCGTCGAACCCGTTCGGGACCTCTACAAGGACGAGGTCCGCGAGGTCGCCCGTGAACTCGAATTGGAGGAGATCATCTCCGAGCGGATGCCGTTCCCCGGCCCCGGCCTCGCGGTGCGGATCATCGGCGAAGTCACTCCCGAGAAGGTCGAGGTGGCCCGCGAATCCTGCCACGTCGTCGAAGAAGAGTTTGAGGAGTACGAACCGTGGCAGGCCTTCGCCGCCGTCATCGGCAAGGCAACCGGTGTCAAGGGTGACAACCGAGTCCACGGCTGGGTCGTCGCGGTGCGCTCTGTCGAGAGCCGCGACGGGATGACCGCCCGCGCCCAGGAGATCGATTGGTCGACCCTCCAGCGCATCCAGAGCCGGATCACTGGCGAAAACGAGAACGTCGCCCGCGTCGTCTACGACGTGACACACAAACCGCCCGCGACTATCGAATACGAGTAATGTCCCAGACTGCTATCGTCGCCGGCCCCGACCCCGAGGGGCTCGTCGACGCGCTCGACGCCGAGGGGCTCTCGGTCACGCGGATCACCGACACCGTCTCGGCCTCAACGCTTGAGGGGGCCGGGATCGACGACGCCGACCTGCTGGTGTTGACCGACGTGGCCGAAGCGACCGGGATCTCGGTCGCCAAGGACCGCAATCCCGACGTGCGGGCGGTCGTCTACAGCCGCGAGTCGCTGCCGGAGTTCGCCAAGGGACAGGCCGATCTGGCCGTCGACCCGGGACTGCTGGCCGCCGACGTGGTGGCCGAGGAACTGGCAGGCGGCACCGCTGACTGACGGCCCATCTCGGGTGCCCGAAACAGTGTCTCTGCACTCGTCCGGGTGGTCGACCACCCACTCGTCGACCCGCCGTCCACTGCCGGTTGTCGGTCAGCCGGCCACCGGGAGTTCGACGACGAACACGGCCCCGTCGACCGCGCCCCCTGATCCGGCCTGATCGTCCCGGTCTTCGATCCAGACCGCACCGTCGTAGCTGTCGACGAGCGTCTCGACGAGATACAGCCCGATACCGGTGCCGCCGCTGTCGAGGCCCTTCTGTCCCTTGCCGAACAGCTGCTGTTTCTGCCGGTCGGGGATGCCGGGGCCGTCGTCGGCGACCCGGATCGTGACCGTCTGGTCGTCGTCGGTCACCGAGACGGTGACCGTCGGCTCCTCGCGCCGGTTGTGCTGGATCGCGTTGGTGAGCAGGTTCCGGATCACCGAGCCTAACAGCGCGTTGGCCAGCACCTCGACCTCCGGCACCGACCCCTCGGTTCGGACCGTCGCCGCGGGGTTGAGTTCACTGACCTCCGCGATCTGGGTGTCGAGCACCTCACCGATGGCGATCGGGGTGGTCTCGGCCTGCCGACTGAGCATGATCTCGGCCAGATCACGGGCGCTTTCGGTGAGTTCGATCGCGTTGGCGGCGCTGTCGGCGATCCGCTCGCGGTGGGCCTCTCCCGCCGCGTCGACGTGGGGTTCGAGCATGTCGGCGTAGGCGCTCACCAGTTGGAGGTCGTTGCGGATGTCGTGGCGGACGACCTGATTGAGCACTTCGAGGTCGTCACGCTGGGCTTCGAGGCGGCGCTGGGAGGTCTTGAGCTCGGTGATATCGGTGTAGTGTTCGATCCGGCCGCCGGACAGCGCTCCCGACCGGATCGGCTTGCTCCGGTGGAGCAGCCAGCGTTCGGCCCGCTTCTCGTCGGCCAACACGTGACATTCGAACTCCTCGACGTACGTGTTGTCCGCGTAGGTATCGAGCACCGTCTCGGCGAACCGCTCGGGCCGCTCGAAGATCGACTGGATCGTCGACTCGATCAGCGCCGCTTTGTCCCGCCCGATCACCGCCTCTTGGGAGAGACCGAAGTACGTCGCCGCCGTCTCGTTGATCCACCGGACGGTGAACTCCGAATCGAGCACGAAGATCCCCATGTCTGCCGTCTCCAGCGCTGCCGGAAGCGCGGCCGGTGGGCTGGTGCTGGCTGGTCGATCCCGCCCGACTGTCGCGTCCTGTCCGCTCATCGTGTTTTTATCCCAATACGATATACAAAACACCATCGATACTCCGAAATTGGTTCGCGTTCAACGAAACAAATCGGAATATATGTCGACGTTCGACCAGTCCTGTCCTCTGTTTCGGAACTCCGTCCTTTCCGTTAGCTGGCCAAGCCGGACCAGTCGTACCCAGTGGTCACTCCCACTCGATCCGGTAGACTTCGGTGTCGACCTCGCGGCGGTCGTCGGTGTGGTGGTCGAACTGTCGGGGCAGCTCGAAGTCGGCGGCAAACGCGTGGGTGACCTCGCCGCCGTGGTCGGCGGCGAAGGCCTCGATAAATCCCTTGCTACCGGCGTTGTGGACCGAGTAGGAGACGTCGGCGATGTCGGCTGCAGTCCGCAGAAAGCCCTTGTCGGCCCCTTCGTGGCCGTTCTGTGCACCGAACGGGGGGTTCATCACGACCGTCGCGGGCTCGTCGAGCGCCAGCGGCGGCCGGGTGGCGTCGGCCTGCACCCAGTCGACCGGGGTCGTCGTCCCCACCCGGCGGCGGTTCTCGGCGGCCGTCCGGAGCGGCTCGCCGTCGAGTTCGAGGCCGATCACTCGGCGGGGCCCCCGGAGGGCCGCTCCGAGGGCGAACATCCCGGTTCCGGCCCCCAGATCGACGACGGTTCGGCCCTCGATGTCGCCCTGCAGGTCGGCCAGATGGATCACGTGGGCCGCCAGCGCCGGCGGCGTCGGGTACTGTTCGAGCGAGGCCTGCGGGTTCTCGAACCCCGCGACCACCGCCAGTTGGCCTTCGAGGTCGCGCTTGGTCGACATCTCACCACCCCCCGACCGGCCGGCCCCGGCCGGCCGCGTGTCCGACGTTCATACCCCTCCTACCGGCCGCCGATTCAAAAGTGTTGCAGCCCCATCGACGGGACTAACGCCATGCATACCACCCCCGTATCGCCCCCACTGGACCTGTCGGCTGATCGACGCCACGCCGGCCGTCGTTCCCGACTCGTCGCTGCCGGCCAAATGCCGAAAACGGCTGCTACTGGCGATCGTGACGCTGTTTTTCGGTGTGTGACAGACGTTTGTTCCGAGAGACAAGTCCGTTTTATTTCAAAAACTTTTAAATGAAGGCCGAACCACAAACCTTATAATGGAACGTCCGAGCAGGCAGCGCCAACAGGAGCGAGAATCGGAACAGCAGTCGGACGAAACCCTCACGTGTCCCGAGTGCGGTTCGGACGAGATCGTCACCGACGCCGATCAGGGCGAGTTGGTGTGTGACGACTGTGGGCTGGTGCTCGACGAACGGCAGATCGACCGCGGTCCGGAGTGGCGGGCGTTCAACCACTCCGAGCGGCAGAACAAATCCCGTGTCGGCGCGCCGATCACCGAGACGATGCACGATCGCGGGCTGACGACGACCATCGACTGGAAGGACAAGGATGCCTATGGGCGGTCCCTCTCGTCGGAAAAGCGGAGTCAGATGCATCGCCTCCGGAAGTGGCAGGAGCGAATCCGCACCAAGGACGCCGGCGAACGGAACCTCCAGTTCGCCCTCAGCGAGATCGACCGGATGGCCTCGGCGCTGGGCGTCCCCCGATCGGTCCGGGAGGTCGCCTCGGTGATCTACCGGCGGGCGCTCAACGAGGACCTGATCCGGGGTCGCTCCATCGAGGGTGTCGCCACCGCCGCGCTGTACGCCGCCTGTCGACAGGAGGGAATCCCCCGGAGCCTCGATGAGGTCGCCGAGGTATCGCGGGTCCCGCAGAAGGGCTGCAGCAGCCGATGGGCCGTCTCTGCCCGATGTACTGGACGGGCTGGATGTCCACGATCTTCTTCCCGATATCATGTTCGCCGACACCCCGTACGGCAGCGATGAGAACGTCCAGGGGGCCGCCAAGAAGGGCGTGGATCTTCAGTCTCCGGTGAGCGGAAAGAAAAAGGATGAGGAACCGTATGATCTGAACGTCGATGATGTTGTGGTGGATGAGCAGACCCAGCAGGTCCAGAGATGCCCGGCGGGAGTGGAG
>JAWOEO010000181.1:0-2957 GCA_046482755.1 Halohasta sp.
CGGCCTCGAAGCCACTCGCGGGCTCGCCGAACAGCCGAACGGTCCCCGAATCAGGTTCCCGGAGGCCGACCATCAGATCGAGCAACGTGGAACCTGATTCGGGGACCGTTCGGCTGTTCGGCGAGCCCGCAAGTAGCTTCGAGGCCGGCGAGCGGATCGGCTACGTCCCACAGAACGCGACGACTGCTGCCCGCCGGCTACCGCTGACCGTCCGTGAACTCGTCGCGATGGGGCGGTACCCGCGGCGGCTTGTCGGCCGGTTTTCCGATGCCGACCACCAAGCGGTCGACGACGCCTTACAGGCGGTCGAGATCGCTGACTTGGCCGACCGTCGTGTCGGACGGCTCTCCGGTGGCCAACGACAGCGGGCCTTCATCGCCCGTGCGCTCGCCGCCGAGGCCGACCTGCTGGCGCTCGACGAGCCGACGGTTGGCGTCGACGCCGAGTCTCGGGAGGCATTCTACGAACTGCTGGCCGACCTCAACCGCACGGGGCTCACGATCATTCTGATCGAACACGACATCGGCGTCGTCACCACCTACGCCACCGAAATCGCCTGTCTCAACCGCCAGCTCTTCTTCGATGGCGACCCCGAGGCGTTCGTCGCTACCGACGCGCTGGCGGCGGCCTACGGCACCGACCAACACGTCCTCTCACACGATCACTGATATGACTGGCACCACGCTCGGCGAACTGCCTGCCTTCCAGTCACCAGTCGACGCGATTTGGGTGGCCTTCGAATGGGTGCTCACAGCGGTGTACGGAGCCGGGATGGATCTCCTCGCGGAGTTGCTGGGCGTGGGGATGCTCGGCTACCCCTATATGCAGCGGGCCTACCTCGCGGCCGTCTGTATCGCCGTGATCGGCCCGCTGGTCGGGACGTTCCTCGTCCACCGCGAGCTGTCGATGCTGGCCGATACGCTCGCCCACACCGCCTTCGCGGGCGTCGCCGTCGGGCTGTTTCTCAATGGGGCACTGTCGCTGTCACTGCCGCCGCTGCTGACCGCCCTCGTCGTTGCCGTTGGAACGGCACTGCTCGTCGAACTCCTGATCGACCATGCGGGTGCCTACAGCGACACCTCGTTGGCGATCGTGTTGACCGGCGGCTTCGCCGTCGGCAGTATTCTCATCACCGCGACCGATGGGGGGATCGCCGTCGGGATCGACGCCTACCTCTTCGGAAGCCTGTCGACCGTCTCGACGACGAACGTCGGGCTGCTCGTCGCGATGAGCCTGCTGGTTGGCACGCTCGTCACCGTGGCCTATCGCCCGCTGGTGTACGTCACTGTCGACGCCACTGCAGCGCGGGCCGCCCGGCTCAACGTTCGACTGTACAAGCGCCTCATGGTCGTGCTCACCGCGCTCGTTGTCGTGGGCGCGATGCAGATCATGGGCGTCATCCTCGTCGCCGCGATGCTTGTCGTCCCGGTCGCAACCGCCGCGCTCGTCGCCCGAAGCTTCAAACAGTCGATCCTCCTGGCGATCCTCGCCGCCGAGTTCGCCGTGCTTTCGGGTGTCACACTCGCCTACGTGTACGGGATTGCGGCCGGCGGCTCGATCGTGGTCTCGGCGATCGCGGTCTACGCGACGGTGCTGCTGTCGCAAAACATCGAGGCGGCACGGTTCGTCGACCGGCTTCCGACGCGCCGTCGACACTCGATCCACCAGCCCGAAGAACGGCTCAAAGCCGACGGTGGCGACGACAGCGACCGCAAAAACGAGTCGTAGCGAGTGCGATCCGACCTCGTGGTTCAGTGGGTCGAATGGATATGCTCGCGCAGTCCGTCGACGTCCTCGAAGGAGTCGTCACAGACCGCACAGGTGTTGTGATGGAGCGCGACGTGCTGGCTCACGCTGGCTGCCGAACTGAACTCCGCATCGCAGGTGGTGCATGCGTATGACATTACACCTACCACTCGTCGACAGCGGTACAAAGGGGCTGTTACAACCTCGACCCGGAGTATATTGCATATTACTAAAACGAACCTGCCGAATAGCAACGCTGTATCCGGGCCCTAATAATACAACTCACTACCTAATAAGGAATATTTATTATTCCACTACCCAGAGTTGTTATATGAGCGTTGTCACCGTCTCGATGCCGGGCGAGTTGCTCGCGGAGATCGATGCGATCGTCGAAGCCCACGACTACTCCGGTCGAAGCGAGGTCGTCCGCAACGCCAGCCGGAGCCTCGTCGCGGAGTTCCGTCAGCGGGAGTTGGCGGACAAACAGCTCGCTTGCGTCGTCACCGTGTTGTATCCGTACAACAGCAGCGACATCGAGGCCGATCTCCACGATCTCCGGCACAAACACACCGAACTGATCGGCTCGAACACCCACAACTGTCTCGGCGGCGATCAGGGGTGTCTCGAAACGTTCGTCGTCGAATGTGACCTCGAGATGCTGTCGACGTTCGTCCGTGATCTCGAAGCGACCGGTGAGGCCGTGGAAGTCGACTACGCGGTGTATCCGGTCGACGAGATCGGCGAGACGGTCCTGTTTTCGAGCTAGTCGGCGGTCACCGCTGGCTGGGCCGAACTCGTGAGCCGCTCGCCGACCGCCTCGGTAATCCGGTCGGCGGCGCGTCTGGCCCCCGGCAGGTTCGGGGCGTACGGACCAACGGTTCCGAGCGCCAGCGCCCCGGTGACGTACAGCGGGAGGGGCCGCCCGTCGACCCTCTGCCACGCCAGCGTCTCGTCATCCAACACGGGGAGCCCGCAGGCCCCACGGACGAGCCCGAGGCTGTCGGCGAGGCGGTCGACGAACGGGTGGTCCCCAACCGGTTCGAACCCGGTCGCACAGACAGCCCGGTCGACGGTCAGCCGACGGCCATCAGTGAGGGTGAGTCGCAGGCGGCCGTCGGCGGTGGTCGCCGTCTCGACCTCGCCCTGTGCGATGTGGAGCCGTCCGTCGTCGACCCGCGTCCGGAACTCGTCATAGAGGTGTGGTGGGATCG
>JAWOEO010000211.1:0-3073 GCA_046482755.1 Halohasta sp.
AATATACAACGACCACATGTTTCCCAGCAGATGCCAGAATCCCCCGTGGAGAAACATATAGGAAAAATATCAAATCGTGCATCTCGCGCCGCCAGAACGGAAAGAAGGCGAGCAAGCCGACATACAGCACACCAACGGTTAGGTACGATAGTCGAACACTAACCATCTTTCCTGACCGAGAGCAGGTCTCACTGACCACACACGGAGATCACTCGCGGGTGCGTGCCGATCTCGTATGTCCCGACGCCGAAGAGGGATATCAGTATCAGTTCCTCCGATCGGATTCGTGGGAACCAACCCAGTCGACGCTTCACTACCGGGATGGAGAGTGGTACTTGCATCTCGGATTCCGCAAACCGAAACTGGACGCCGAAACGGAGACACCAGAGAACGGAACGGTTCTCGGTGTCGACCTCGGTGTGAACCAGATTGCGGTCACAAGCACGGCCCGGTTCTTTGCGGCCGGCGCACTGAATCACAACCGGCGTGAGTTCGAACGAACGCGCAGTGGGCTCCAACAGACCGGCTCTCGAAGTGCCCATCGGACGCTCGAATCAGTGAGTGGCCGGGAACGCGAGTATATAAAACACGTCCTCCATAGCGTGGCGAACGGCATCATCGAAGAGGCAATCCAGCACGATTGTGCTGGGATCGTGTTCGAGCAGTTAGAGGGAATCCGAGACCGGTTGCCAAACGCGGCGTGGCACTCCACATGGGCCTTCAATCAGTTGTATACATATGTCGAATACAAGGCCACAGCCGAAGGACTGTTCGTCGACACAACGAACCCACGAAACACGTCCAAACGCTGCGCCGAGTGTGGCTTCATCGACGACTCGAATCGGCCAACCCGTGAGACGTTCGAGTGTCAGCAGTGCGGGAATCGGAATCACGCGGACTACAACGCCGCAAAGAACGTAGCCGGCATGTATCTCCGACGCGAGCAACAGTCCTCGCGTGGGAGGGGTGTCAGTCAATACGCCCTGAAATCCGGGACGGTACCAGCCAGTGGGTTCGAACGCTGACTGCGTCCACGGATAAGTCTACACTCCGGTGTAGGCAGTTGATATCTACTTCCCGCTATACTGATAGACTGTTCCCAATTGAAATTCAGTTGGGAACGGTTGTATCAACTTCGCTATTCACGTTCTATCTTCGAGACTTCAAAACTCGTAGTTCGACTTCGAGCCCAGATCGTCCGCAGCCGTCTCGATCTCGCCGGGGCCGACGAACTCGTAGTCGTCGTCGACCAGATACACGTCGCCATCCTCGATTCCGACCTCCAACTCGTTCAAAAAGGCCCCCTCACAGGGACCGAACGTACAGCGGCCAGTGTCGGCCTCGAAGTACGCGCCGTGGTTCGTACAGATCACTTCACCGTCGCGCATCTCCGCGCCCGATCCCTTATCGAGTTTGATGTGAGTGAAATGCTGGCAGTAGTTGAGCCAACTGACGACACCCTCGTCGTCGCGGAGCAGAATCGCCTCCTTCACCTCGTCGCCATCGTCGACCGCCCGCACGCGAAAGAGGAAGGTCGTCTCCTCGGGCACCTCCTCGACCGACGTGATCCGGCTCGCAGCACTCATTATCGGTGACTGTCGACTGAGTGCGCTTAATCTGTGGGATTCGATACCGTTACTTGTAGCAGGTCGTTTCGATCCGTGCGTCGAACAGCCGCGACAGCAGCGTCGTCACCGGTCCGGCGACCGTCCCATCGTCGTCACCGATCGAGAGCCCGTCAACCGTCTCGACGGGCCGGAGTTCCCACGTCGAGTTCGTCAGAAACACCTCGTCAGCACTCCGGATCTCGTCGGGCGTGTACTGGCCCTCCTCGACCGGTATCCCCTCTTCGCGGGCCAGTTCGAGCACCACGCGTCGGGTGATCCCCGGCAGCACCGGCCCGTCGAGACTCGGCGTGCGGAGAGCATTATCGCGGACGAAAAACAGGTTGCTCGTCGCTCCCTCGGTGACCTGCCCGTCGGCGTCGACCATCATGGCCTCGTCGGCCCCCGTCACCCGGAGTTCGAGCCGCGCCAAAATCCCGTTGAGGTAGTTGTGGGTCTTCGCGCGGGCGGGAATCGCCGCATCGGGTATACGCTTGGTTCTGACCGTCTGGAGCGTCGCCGGCCCCTCAAAGACCGGCTGGCTCCCCTGCCCGCCCCGTGGGAGTTCGCTCACGATGACGACGACCGTCGGGTCGACTTCGGTGTCGGGGGTCAGCTTGCCGGGCTGGACGCCACGGGTGATCGACAGCCTGACGTAGGCTTCTTCGAGGTCGTTGGCCGCAAGCGTCTCGTCGACGCGCTCCCGAAGATCGGCCGTCGAGAGGCCGTGCTCCAGTCCGAGCACGTCGCAGGTCTCGGCCAGCCGATCCATGTGGGCCGCCCACTCGAAGACCTCGCCGCCGTAGGCACGCATCGTCTCGAAGGCCGCATCGCCGTACAGAAAGCCACGATCACGGACGTTGACGGTCGCCTCGTCGGCCGCCACGAGATCGCCGTCGACGTGGTACACCAGTCGTTCAGTCATCGCTGCCCCCACACAACCGGACGAAATTCTCGACCATCCGCTTGCCGGCGTCGGTCAGAATGCTCTCGGGGTGGAACTGGACGCCGAACTGCGGTTTAGAGCGGTGCCGAACCCCCATGACGACCGCCCGTTCGTCGGTCGTGTGAGCGGTCTCGATCAGTTCGTCGGGGAGGTCGGCGCGGTCGACACACAGCGAGTGGTACCGCCCGACCCGGAGCGTCGAGGGGAGCCCCTCGAAGAGCCCCGCGCCGTCGTGGCTGATCGCCGAGGGCTTGCCGTGGACCACGTCGGGGGCGTGACCGACGGGAGCACCGAGGGCCGCACACAGCGCCTGATGGCCGAGACAGACGCCGAATATCGGGCAATCGAGGTCGAACACGTCCATCGAAACCCCCACCGACTGCGGCGTGCCGGGGCCCGGCGAGAGGACGATTCCGTCGGGGTCGAGCCGCCGGATCGCCGCGCGGTCGACCGCATCGTTCCGCCGGACGGCCACCTCGCCGGCGAACTCGCCGACGTACTGGACGAGGTTGTAGACGAACGA
>JAWOEO010000238.1:0-16499 GCA_046482755.1 Halohasta sp.
CGATCTCACCCCCGGCGAACTCGTGACGGGCGTGGTAACCGAGGACGGGCTGCTCGACGGCCGGGGAATCTCGGTCGTCGCCGCTCAACACCGGTCGAACGCCGAGTGGATCGACGAGCACTGAGCCATCGTGGTCGACCGTCCAGAGACCAAGTAAGTCGGTGGCTACTGTTCGGGTAGGAACTGGTTAACTTTCGGTTATCGGTCGATACGGCCGATAATGACACGATCACTCGACCGACGGAGTGTCCTTGCGACACTGTGTGGCACGGCAGTTGCGGGGGCTGGCTGTCTCGGCAGTCGTGACGACGACCAACCGGAGGTAGAGTCGACGCCCTCGGAGTCTGAACTCCCGGATGTCGACGGGACGGAGTACGACTCGATCGTAGTGTTCAGAAACGATGACCCGGCCCCGTGGACGGACCTCGAAACGCTTCGGGCTGTCGCCGATGTCTTCGTCCGCACCGAAACGCCGGTGACTCACTCCGTCGTGACCTACGACAACGACACCGACGAGCGGCTTGAGGCGGATCACGCCGTGGCAGCGTATCTGAACGAACTCCGGGCCGACCACGGCGAACTGGTCGACCTCGCAGTTCACGGCTACACCCATTCGAAAGAGACGGAGTTCCTCGGCCGCAGCGAGTTCGGCGGGCTCGACGAAGCCGCCCAGCGGGACCGGATCACTGCCGCGACCGACCTGTTCGACGAGCACGACTGGGAAACTGACGTGTTCGTCCCGCCGTACAACACCTACGACGAGACGACCGCCGACGTGCTGGCAGACGAGGGATTCAGTCTCGTCTCCGGGAACAGGCATACGGTCGAAGATCAGTTCGGAACGGAGGAATTCCAACTGGACGGCGACCTCGCACACCTGCCGATGAACCTCTCGATGGAGGACTGGGACACCGAGTCGGTACGGGATACCGAGACGCTGAAAGAGGCGGTCGACCGGAACAACGAAGCCTCAGGGCTGAACGTGATCATGCTGCACTACTACTTTTATGCGGACCAACAGCAACGGGAGACGCTCGAAGAACTCATCGAGTACGCAACAGCGGGCGACACCAAAGTCCTCACACTGGGTGCAATCGCCGACAAACTGGACACCGATGCGATCGCTCGAACGGACGACGGCTGGATCGTCGGCGAGTAGGTGCGCGCCAGGACACCGGTTTGCCACCAAACGTATCGGATACCATTAGTATACGAACGCTTCATTCGCTATACATACCAGATAACTAATAATACATCAGTTTGTCGAGACACAATACACGTATATATACGGTAACCACTACGTCTCTATTATTCTCATAAAAAGAGGCACAGACAGAGGTATGTATACACTTTTCACGAATATACTACTGTATAAATACTCTCAAAGGTACTCATATATGGTCTAAAATAGCATAAATAAAACACTGTTCCGAAACCTTATATATTCCACTTCGAACCACCATCCGTGAAACACACCGGGCACCACAGCGAGGCGTCGACGCACAGCCGACCGGAGAAGACAGATGATGATGGCAGCAGGTCAGCTACGACGATCGGTCGACGGGGATATCTCTCCTTGGCGGCCGCCGGGGCCACCGGGGCAGCCGTGCCGCTCCTCGGCAGTGGATCGGTCGCCGCCCAAACGGAACCGGGGTACGGCGCCGGGCAGTACGGCAGCGAGGGCTATGGCTACCCCGATGCGGACGCCGATTCGGCCGGCGACGATACGACCGACGGAACCACGTTGACTGTCACGACCGACGGAGCCGACGCGCTCTCCGCGTCGTCGGTGACGGTTTCGGGAAGCATCGCGGAGCTCTCCGATCCGGCGACCGTGTTCTTCGAGTATCGCGCAGCCGACGCCGGTAGCTGGTCGACGACGGCGACCGAGCAGTTGTCGGAGGACGGCTCCTTCGAACGAACGATCTCGGGGCTCTCGTCGTCGACGACCTACGAGTATCGGGCGGTCGCCGAGACGGGCGAGGCCGACGCCACCGGGGATGTCCGCACCGTCACCACGCCCGCGGCAGCCGAGACAACCCCCGAGATCGACCAGCTCTCGGTCGATGCGACGCCGACGTCGGACGGGCAGGCCGACCTGCTCGTCGATTGGGGCGTCTCGGATGCCGACGGCGATCTCCGGTCGGTGATCGTCCTCGTTTCGGACTACCGGCAGACGATCCAGTGGGAACTCGTCTACACCGACGGCACGACGGCGAACGGGTCCGAATCGTTCCAAGTCGACGTCGGCAACGACCGCTACTACGAGGTGACGGTGAGCGTCACCGATACTGCCGGCAACCAGACGGTTCGGCGCGAAACCGTCCTTGAATAGCTCCGCGGCTCCGACGGCGGCGCCCATAGCAGCCCCGACGAGCATCCGAGTGGCCGTCGACGGGACCGTTATCGCTAGCTAACCGGTTACTAATATCAAATTAGCTGACATCTAACTAATCCGTTTCTGTCAAAATCGGTGGTGGAGGGATGGTATCTCGGTCGGTATCCGGATCCCATCTCGAAACACATGATTACAGATAGAGACATACTAGTCACTGGCGGTGCGGGGTTCGTCGGCTCGAACCTCGCCAATCGGTTGGCCGAACGAAACGACGTCATCGTCGTCGACAACGGCTATCTCGGAACGGCGACGAACCTCGACGACGAGGTGACGTTCGTCGAACGGAGCGTGGTCGACGAGTCGCTGCCGACTGACGTTGATATCGTCTTCCACTTGGCGGCTCTCTCGTCGTATGCGATGCACGAGGACGATCCGACCACGGGCGCACGGGTCAACGTCGAGGGGTTCGTCAACACCGTCGAACAGGCCCGGGCAGATGGCTGTGAGACGGTCGTCTACGCGTCGACCTCGTCGATTTACGGTAGCCAGACCCACCCGTCGCCGGAGGACATGGAGATCTCGGTCAACACCGGGTACGAAGCCTCGAAGATGGCCCGCGAGGCCTACGCGGAGTACTTCCAGAACCACTACGACATGTCGATGGCGGGAATGCGGCTGTTTTCGGTCTATCAGGGCTACGGCGGCTCGGAAGCGCATAAAGGCGAGTACGCCAACGTGATCGCCCAGTTCGCCGACGACATCGCCGGCGGGGAGTCGCCGGTCCTCTACGGCGACGGTACTCAGACGCGGGATTTCACCCACGTCTCCGACATCGTTCGCGGGCTCGAAGCGGCCGCCGAACACGAGCTGTCGGGGATCTACAACCTCGGCACCGGCGAAGCCCATGATTTCAACACCGTCGTGTCGACGCTCAACCAGATCCTCGGTTCCGACATCGACCCCGAATACGTCACAAACCCGATTTCCGAATCGGTGTACGTCCACGACACCTGCGCCGACTACTCGAAGATGCATGCGGCGACCGGCTGGGAGCCCCAGATCTCCTTTGAGGAGGGACTCCGGATGGTCTGCGAGCAGTACCTCACGACCCCCGAAATGGACTGACGGCGGGCGTAAGGCACTCCATACTGGTCAGTAGTCGGTGACATACTTTTAGACAGTCGGGCGAAGCCGCGGCCACAT
Source organism: Halohasta sp. (assembly GCA_046482755.1). GTDB lineage: Archaea > Halobacteriota > Halobacteria > Halobacteriales > Haloferacaceae > Halohasta. Next base: position 3,542 of record JAWOEO010000238.1, read on the forward strand.
GGACGCTCGCCCAACCGAGAAACGATCTATACGGTATCACTGGTCGACCGATCTCGCGGTCGCCGTCGGGCTCGTGATCGCGCTCATCCTCGCCGTCTTCGCGCCCGGACTCCGCGAGACCCCCCTTCGGATTCCGCTGGGACTTGCCGTCGCCTTCGTGGTCCCCGGCTACGTCCTGCTGGCGGCGCTCTACCCCGAGCGGTCCCGGACCGACGAGCCGACCGACACGACAGCGGTCGACGATGACGACTCGCTGTCAGCGATCACCCCGACCGAGCGGTATCTCCTCGCGGTCGCCACCAGCATCGTCCTCGTGCCACTGGTCGGCTTCGTTCTCGATCGTACCTCGGTCGGCGTCCGGCTGGCTCCGTTCGTGCTGTCGGTCAGCGCTGTGACGGTGGTGTTGGCCAGCATCGCCGCAGTCCGCCGTCGACGCCGTCCGGCCGACGTTCGGTTCCGACCGCGACGGCCGGGCTGGTTCGCCGATCTCCGGTCGAAGTGGCTCGCCGCCGACGGCTATCAGAACCGCACACTCACGGTGCTGCTGGTGCTTTCGGTCGTGTTTTTCGCCGCCAGCGCTGGCTATGCGGCGGCCGGTCCGACGACCGCCGATGGCTATTCCGAACTCACACTGGTCGACGGAGACGGCGAGCGGATCGTCGGCGACGGGGCGAGCGAGCGGCTCTCTTCGGCGTCGGCTCCGACCGTCGGCGTCAGTGTCAGCAACCACGAGGGACGGGATCTAACCTACACGGTCGTCGTGGTCGAAGAGACCGTCTCGGGCGACGGTGATGATCGAACTGTCACCGATCGAGCCGAGCGCGACCGCTTCGAGTTGGCCGTCGACGACGGCGAGACGCGGGTCCGCGAGTACTCGGTCAGGCCGGATGTCGACGACGAGAGCCGGCTCAACTGGCTGCTGTACACCGAGGAACCGCCGGCCGACCCCTCACCCGAAAACGCGGCCTACGATGTCCACCTCTGGACGACCGCGAGTACGCCCGCCGAGGAGTCGGCGGGACGATGATGCGAAAGGGCTACTCGCGCCGCCACCTGCTCGCTTCGGGGCTCGCAGCCGGGCTTTCAGCCGTGCTCGCGGGGTGTAGCGATCGGACCGAGGAGGTGGGCGTGATCAGGGATCGGACGGTGACCGACGCGGATGAAGGGACGCCCGACGAGACGTTCGGGACGATCCAGGCGGCCGTCGACGCGGCGACGGCGGGCGATACCGTGACCGTTCCGTCGGGCACCTACCGCGAGAGGCTCACGACGGCCCGAAGCGGGACCGCCGACGAACCGATCACGATCGTGGGCCCGGAGTCGGCGATCGTCCGCGGAGCACGCGGGGACTACGGGATTGTCCGCATCAACCACAGCCACATCCACTTACGCGGGCTCACCATCGAGGGATTGCTCACCCCCGATCAGCCCGACCGACTGGCCTCCTACGTCTCGGGCCAGCTCGTCCAGACACGCCCGCCACTGTCGACCGACGACTACCTCCGGGATATCGTCGTCGCCCCCCACGCCATCGGCTACAGCCGGCGGAGCCTCGTCGGTCTCGAACGGACCGTCGACGCGGAGATCGGCCCCTGCCGGATCTCCGGGCTCGCCGGGGCGGCCTACCAACTCGGTGGCGAGGAGAGCCGAAACGGCGAGCTGTTCTACATCGGGACATCCCACAGCAATCTCGGGGCCGACTGGCATCCGTGGACCGACCTCGACGAGACGCGGGCGGTCAGGATCCACCACATCGACAACAGCGAGGGCCACCCCCATGCCATGGCGGTCGACCTGAAGGAGGGAACCCGGAACGTCACCGTCGAGTACCTCACCGACCGCAACGCCGGCCACGTCGGCACCGACGAGACGCCAGGGGCGATCAGCTTCAAGAGTCAGGACAGCACGGTTCGGTGGTGCGATATCGCCGACAGCCCGTTCGGCGTTGAGTTCGCCCCCGCCACCGACGAACAGCCGGTCGCCGGCAACGACATCTACGGCTGCCGGATCGGCAACATCGAGCGAGAATCCGTCATTATGCGATCGGACACCCCGATCGTCGACGACCAAGGGGTCGTCTGCGGCAACCGTATCGAGGGGTTCGACGGCCCCCAGCCGGCGGCCTGCCCCAGCGATATCCCGACCAGCGAGACAGTCGGCCACGCTACCACGGAGACCAACGACGAGAGGGAATCGCTCGTAACCCGACGACCGATGTGAGTGTCGGCGACCGCCTGTTTACGAGGGGCCGCCGTCGAGCAGCCGTTCGTAGAGATCGATGTGTTTTTCGATCGAATCGTCGGTGACCTCGGCCTTCTCGACTTCGGCAAACAGCGCGGTTCGGAGCAACTGCTCGAACTCCGTGCGGTCGGCCGCCACGAGGTCGACCTGTTCGGCCAACCCCCCGACGTCGTAGCCGACCGACACCGTCCCGAAGTGATTGGCGAGCCCCGCGACCCCGCTTTGGGCGTCGAAATGCTCGTAGGGCAGCGCGACCACGTCAGCGGCGGTAAAGAAGGCCTCCAGTTGGGCTTCGGGTATGAATCCCTGATACCGGTGGACCCGGTCGTCGAGACCGCAGGCGTCGATCAACTCCTGGTAGTCCGTCCAGTCGTCCCAACATTTCCCGGCGACGATGAGGTCGACCGTGTGGTCCTCGTTGAGGGCGTCGGTCATCCGGATCAGCGATTCGAGCCCCTTGTACTCCCGGATATTGCCGAAAAACAGGATCGTGTTCAGTGAGGGATCGAGCCCGAGTCGTTCGAGGCCCTCGGCGTTGGTGAGCCCCTCGATCTCGGGGCCGATCGTCGGGTGGGCAATTACGTGGATGTCCTCGGGGTCGACGCCTTTCGTTCGGCTGAACTGGGATTTGTTCGCCTCGCTGTGGACGACGTACTCGTCGGCGAAGCGGTACACCAGATCGTTGAGAAACCGGGTAAGGGCGTTCTGCTCGTGTGGCTCGACGTTATGGACCGTGACGAGCACCGTCTTCCCCCGGAGTTTGCCGAGCGTGAAGATCGAGACGTACGGGATCGCAAGCGGGTAGGACCACCACTGGGCGTGGATCAACTCGACGTCGCTGTCGAGGCCGACCGAGATCCAACTGAGTGGGTTATACCACGAGAGTTCGCGCTCGATATTGTCGGCTTCGACCGGCTCCTCGTCGGTTTTCGGGTCACCGCCGGGGTAGAGCGCGGCCGGATAGAGATCGGTCCAGCCCGTGAACTTGAACGCCTCCAACTGTTGGTCGATCCCCTGAAACATTTCCTTGCAGTAGGCGGGGATTCCCTTCCATGGCGGTAGCGTCCCGATCATCTGGACGGTCGGTTCGGGCTCGGTTCGTTTCTGAGACTCCATGGTTCGTACCGGCCCCGAGACCCGACCCGACCATTGTTGTACGCCGCCTACTGCCGCGGTCGACCCCTCGACGAACCGAGTAGTCGGCGGCTACCCCGTGCTGTCAGGGCATCCCGCCGCGTTTGATGCTGAGATCGTCGAACTGGACGTAGATATCGTCGGCGGCGGTGTTGCCGCCGCCGTGGTAGAAGTCCCACCACGTCCACTGGATATCGTTGCCACCGGATTCCCGCCAGCGCAGGTCGCTCCGTTCGTATTCGAGGTCGCCGTCGACCCAGCAGCGCAACACTCCGTCGTTAGTGTTCGGCTCGCCGATGTCGAGATACTGTTCGATCCGGTACCACCGGCCCTCTTCGAGCAGCGCGATGAAGTCGTGTTCGCCGTAGGAGCCGCCGGCGTCCATGTGGTAGAGATACCAGTCCAGTGGGATATCCGAGCCGCTGTGGTCCCATGGATCGTCCCACCCCATCCGGGCCGACCAGCCGGTACCGCTCGCCGGCGTCCCGCCAGCACCCTCGCTGGTCCCATCCCGTCCGGCGAAGCCGGGAAGCTTCCCGTCATCGTTGAGCCCGTCGTAAAACCCCGGCTCGAACCGCAGATAAAACGAGTGGTAACACTCGGTCAGCCCGGAGCCGGTGCGTGTCCGGTGGTTGTGAACCGTGTACAGGCCACGGTTCTCCCCGCCCGGCAGCCGCAGCTGGAGTTGGTTGCCATCTCGGCCGTCGACGCTTTGGATCGACGCGTTCGAGTCGACGCCGTAGTCCCATTCCTCGCCGAAGGTCTCGATCCAGTCGGAGTCGTCGAACGGCTCGACGACATCGTAGCTCGCGGAGTCATCGGCCGACTCCTCGTCCGTCGACTCGTCCGACGACCCCGAGAGCGTCCGGATCCCGTCGGGAGTGCCGACACGAACCTCGCCGAGGTCACGCCGAAACCACACCTCGCCGGCGGCCGGCGAATCTGGATCCGACTCCGCCACCGGCAGTCGAAACGATTCGTCGACTGACAGTGACGTTTGGGGCGCTGTCGACCACTGATCGCCGTCTCCGAGAAACACCGCTCCCGTGTCGACGGCAAAGAACTTCGCGCCGTCTTTCGGCTGGTACGATTCGAGGGCATCCTCCCGGTCTCTGATCTCGACGTCAGCATCCAACTGCTCGAAGTTGGCGTTCAGCGGGAGGTGCCAATCCGTTTGTCCTTCATCCGGTGTGTTGTATTCGTGATTGTTCGCCACGGCGGACGTTTTTACTATACAGTAATAAGCTCATATTTAAAAATAAATGTGAGAAACAAACCGAATACGGTAATTGTAGTTACGAATACGTGTCGAATACCAGCAGCATCGTCGACGGCGGTCACTACTCACTCGGCTTATCGGGCGGCGTATCCCGATACCTCGGTCGAATCGTAGACCTTGTTCCGGTCAGGTAGCTCGTTCCAGAGGCCAGCGGTCGCCGGAACCGAGTCGCGATTGTTCGAGTACGGCGGCTCGTCGACCGGCTCGGTGGTGGGGAAGACGCTCAGAGGTCGGCGTTCGAGTTCTCCCGTCCGGACGACGAGTACCGACTCCTCGGGGAAATGGAGTCTATCGCCGGCGAGATCGGCCTGTATGATCCCGCAGTCACCGGTACCGGGGTTGTTGAGGTATCGACAGCCGACGTAGTCGCTCGTAACTGGGCCATCGGTGCGCTCGCCAAGCGTATTCAGGCTGGTGATCTCGGCCGCCGAGAGGTGAAACGAGTAGGCGTCTTCCCGCTCGGCCAGCGGGTTGTCCGAGGCGACGAAGTCGTTCGATACCGCCAGAAAGGCCGCCGAGAATACGAGCAACAGGACGACCGCCGTTCTGGCCCGTCGACCGCCGACGGGACAGCGCGTTCTGACCGCCGAGACGATCCCGACTGCAAGGGCGATCGAAATAATCGGGAAGGTGTACTGACCGAACCGGAACAGCATATCCGGTGTGACATCCGAGACCGCACCGATCAGCAGCGCGGGACCCGGCACCGAAACGGTCGCCAGCGCCAGCGCCGCGAGAAGCAGTGCCTTCCCCTGCTGTGAGAGCTCCATCACAGAGTGGCTCTGTGTCACTGCCACAAGTACGAAGAAGAGTATCAGGCCGAAGGCGAGGTAGTTTATCAACTCCTGATACGGTGCGCCGACGAACTGGCTGGCCAGCGTTGTGCCGTCGCTTCCGGCCGAGAGCGTGGTCTCGCCGACCACGAGACCGACGATCCGGCCGGCGATTTCAGACCCACTGACGAGCCAGTAGCCGACCTGTATCACCGGGATAGCGAGGAGCTGCCACGGGTCGACTGCCGGCAGCCAGTCGACGCCGACGTCGTCGGTGGCTGCAACGATCCGCTCGGCGACGAACAAACAGCCGACGACAACGAAGACGAACGGGAGACTGACGGTGTGGTAGACGGCGATTCCCGCCAACAGGCCGAGATAGAGGGCCGCCGCTCTGCGCCCCTCGATAAGGAGGACGAGGAGACAGAACACCGTGAGAAACGAGGTGACACTCCGGGGGATGGAGTACATCCCATAGAGGATCACGAACGGGTTGAAACACACCCCGAGTGCCGCCACGAGTGCGATCCGCTTGGAGAACAGGAACCGTCGCGTGAGCGCGTAGATCCCAATCGGGACGAGCCCATACAGCAGGCCGGTGGTCAGATACGAGAGCGTGAGTGGATCGGCATCGAACACCATCGACTGAAACCCGATCAGAAGGTGCCACAGCGGGAACGGCTGGTAGGCTTCGAAGGCGGCGGTAACAGCGTTCGTCGACAGGAGTTCGGTGATAAACGCGTGATGCGGGAAGACGTCGGTTCGACCGAAAAAGTAGTCGTACTTCAACGTCACAGACCAGACCAGCCCCAGCAACAGCAGACTGGTCTGCAGGAGGATCAGCGAGACGTGGGATCGTTCGAGGCTGGATCGGAGGATCTGAAACAGGATGAGCGTGGCCGCAAGCGCGATGAGGCCGTAGTAGGTAAACGGCCGGACCGTGGCGGTCGACGCTAGGAGGATCGCGGTCGCATGTACCACGAAGTAGAGGGCGACGAACAGTTTCATCCCGAGCCACGACAGCGGGTGGGCCATCGACTGATCGATCGCAAGGGTGCCGTTGGTCACGAAGTAGGAAGCCGAGGCGACGAGGATCGGAACGGTCGCGTACAGCGAGACGATCGCAAACGTCTGGAGCCCGATCAACAGGGGAATGACGGTCCCACAGACTGCAGCCGTGACCGCGACATAGGGAACGAGCCGCGTGAGTTGCCGGTAGGGCGGCAGGAGCTTGTGGGTCGACGGAAGCGTACTCATAACCGATCCACCCCCGAACGGGTATCGCCCGGTTCGGCTGTCGCCGTCAGGCGAAGGGGCCAGTCGATGGACGCAGTCAGTTCCGGTTGCATACCCCACCACCGAGGGCGGATCACCTTGGTTATGAAGCGGATACTACAGCACAGACGAGTCGACCGGCTGGCCTCGTCGACTGTATGTTCAGTAAACGGTGACTACCGTGCGAAGAACCCGATCACAGCAGTCTCTGCCGTCGACCGGGCGTTGACTATGCCCTGCTGTGAGCGGTCGGCCGAGTCGTAGAGACCGGCTACCGGCCGCCTGATCGGGTCAGTTCCCCTCGGAGAGCCCGAGACTGCCGATCGATGCCGGCGAAACGAACCCTGTCTTCACCGCGAGCAGTCCCCAGACGGCGGTCCCCGAGAGGATCGTCGCGCCGATGGTGAGCGGGCCGCTCACATACCGCGTCAGGAAGACGACGACCGTCGACATGACGGCCGTGATCCCGAGGATGCGGCCGGTCTGTGTCAGGAGGTGTCGGGTTCGGAGTCCGATCTCGCTTTTGACGACGGACAGACAGAGGGCGGCGTAGATCGCCTGCATGCAGACGGTCGCAACCGCCGCGCCGACCGCGCCGAACGACCGGATCAACAGGACGCTGAGAACGACGTTGCCGACCGAGGTGGCGATCTTGAACACAGCGCGGGTGTTCGCACGCCCGAGGTAGTCGAGAATGTCTTCGGTGAGTTCGGTGACCGACATGAGGACGATCGCCGCACAGAAGACCTGCAGGATCGGAACCGCATCCCGGTAGGCTGTCCCGAAGACGGTCGTCACGACCGGTTCGGCGAGGATCGCCAACCCCGAGACGGCCGGGATGTAGACCAATAGCACGTAGGTCAGTACTGTCTCGTAGGTGGTTCGGGCGTGTTGTGTGCTCTGGGCGACGGTCGACTCGTCGAACTGCGGCCCGAGCGAAAAGCCGATCGAGCCGGCCATCCCGCTACAGAAGGTGACGACCTGCTTGCCGATCGCGTAGTAGCCGACGACCGCCGATTCGAGGAGGTACCCGACGAGGATCAGATCGATCTCGCGGTCGAGCACCCACGCCCCACGGGTGACCGCCAGCGGCAGGCTGTACCGCAGGAGCCGGCGTTCGAGTCCGTCCTCGATCGGATCGGTGTCGGCCGCCGACGGGACTCGGTTGTACAGTAGCCATATCCCGAGAATCGCCGCGATCGTGAATCCCAGAATGAACCCGACGAGCGCACCGAACAGTCCGTAGCCCAGCGTGACCAACAGGAGCACGCCGATGATCCGGCCAATCCCCTCGCTGGCATACACCGTTGCGCTGGCACCAATCTCCTGAAACCCCTGCAACACGACGCGGGTGTAGTTGTATAGCGTCGCCGTGACGATGTAACAGCCACCGACGACCAGCAGGGGTTCGAGCGCCTGGTTCCCGAGCGCCGCGGCGATAGGGCCCGCACCCGCCACGGCAACGCCGGTGACGACAGTGATCGTCACGAGGTTGTACCGCAGCGATCGGACCACGACGTGTCTGATCTGGCCGTCGTCGACGTCTGTGTAGCTGGAGACGTACCGGGCAGCCGACTTCGCCAAGCCCAGACTACTGAACAGCCGAAACACTGTCAGCACTGAGATTGCCAGAAACAGCGTCCCGTAGGCCGATGGTTCCAACTGCCGTGAGAGAAAGACGATCACCGCGGCCGACGACAGGTAGTAGACGAGCCGGGCGCTGGCCTCCGAGGTAACGTCTCGGGAGAGGTTCGAGAGCGAAATCATCCTCTGAGCCGTGTAGTCACTACGTACCCGGCCCAGCAGCCCGGCGACTCACCCACGCCCCGACGCCACAGAGTGACTGGCCAACCGGATCGACCGTCGGGGAGGTCATCGGTTCTCCCACCTGACGACACCCGGTGGTGTGATGGCGTCGACGGCGATTCCGACGAGGAACGCGACGAGACCCACCAGCCCACCCCCGAGGTCGACGCCGTCGTCGCCCCGAATGTCGGCGAGGAGGCTGGCGGCAACGGTGAACGCACCGACCAGATAGCAGGCCGCCGTGCTCCGGGCGGCGATCCCCCGCTTGGTCACGAGCCGCAGGACGAACGTTCTGAGCAGCAACAGCGACACCTTTCGGATGTAGAGACCGTACTCGATGCTGCTTTCCTCCTCGTCGTAGATCGTCGCCATCGGTACGTCGACGATCCGAACCCCATTGGTGTTGAACCGGCCCATCAGCTGGTTCATGTAGCCGTAGTACGTCCAGAGTGTCCCGATATCGGCCTCAACGAGGGTCTCCCGTGTCGTAGCGGTGAACCCGTTTTGTGGGTCCCGCAACCCCCAGTAGCCGCTGGCGATCCGGGTCAGCCCGGTCAACAGGAGGTTGCCGGTCAGCCGGAACGGCGGCATGTTCCGCAGGACCTCCGTATCGTGGAACCGGTTGCCCTTGGCGTAGTCGGCCTCGTCGGCGACCAGTGGATCGAGCAGCTCCGAGAGGGTCTCACAGTTCATCTGCCCGTCGGCGTCGACGGTGGCGACGATGTCGACGCCGTCATCGATCGCCGCGAGATAGCCCGTCTTGATCGCGCCGCCGGCCCCGCGGTTCTCGGCGTGGCGGAGGCAGATCACCTCGCCGATCGTCTCGGCCGCCGAAAGCCGACCGGCCAGCTGTTCTGCGTGCTGACCGTCGAGGTACTCCGGCTCGGCGTCGACCGTGCCGTGCGAGGCGGATCCGTTCGAGGTAGGGCCCATCGAGCCGGGGTCGTCAGTCGACACCGACGGAGCGGTCACGACCTCCGACCCCCCGCCGCCGGCCGAAGCCACCGCCTCAGGGGGTTGTTCGGCCACGACCGTCCCGCCGTGGCCGTCAGTCGTCACCGGCTCGGCGGGCTCGTCGGTGCCGGCACCCTCGGCTCGGTGCGCTGCAGCCTCCCGGATCGCCGCCCACGTCCGGTCGGTCGAGGCGTCGTCGATGACATAGAGCCGGTCGGTATAGTCGGGCATCTCGTCGATGACGTCGCCGACGAGTCCCGCTTCGTTGTACGCCGGCACGACGACGCCGATCGAGTGACCCTCGTACATCTCAGGGCCTCCGGTAGCTGAAGCCGGCGGCGGTCACCTTGTCCTGATCAAAGGCGTTGCCGACGTCGACGAAGACCGGCTCGTCGGCCATCGACTCGGCGGCCGACTCCAGATCGAGCGAGCGGAGTTCGTCGTGGGGCGTGAGGACGGCGACGCCGTCACACCCCTCGAAGTCGGCGGTCGGCTGGATCTCGAAGTCGAAGGCGTCGTCGGCAACCTCGGCGTCGGCGAGGGGATCGTGGCCGACGACCTCGATGCCCTCGGCTTGGAGTTCGTCGGCGACGCCGAGGGCCGGCGAGTTCCGCAGGTCGCTTACGTTCGGTTTGTACGCGAGCCCGAGCAGCAGCAGTCGCGGAGACGACAGCTGACCGCTACCGTCGCTACGCACGAGCCCCTCTTCGGCCGGTGGCAGGTGTTTACCCGCCGATTCGAGGGCGTCGGCTGTGACCGTTGCGACGTGGGAGCGCATCCGTTCGTTGACCCGCCGGGAGCTGGTGAGCACTACCGGCTCGAAGCCGACCTCCTCGAAGCTGTGCCGCAGGTAGTGTGGGTCGACAGGGATACAGTGGCCGCCGACGATCCCCGGTCGGTAGTCATGGAAACTCCATTTCGTCCCGGCGGCTTCAAGCACCGCGTACGGATCGAGGTCGAAATCCAGCTGGTGGGCCCCCATCGTGAACTCGTTGACGAGCGCGATGTTGATGTCACGCTGGGTGTTTTCGAGACATTTGGCCGCCTCCGCGATCTCGATCGTCTCCGTCGGGTAGACCTCGCCCGCGACTGCGCCCTCGAAGAGAGCCTGCAGCCGATCGCGGGTCCGTTCGTCTTCGGCGCTGACGAGTTTCGTGATCTCGGCGGCCGGCTTGCCGGCCGACCCGGGGACGATCCGCTCGGGGGAGTAGCCGACACTGAACGACGGGCTGCCCTGACGGGCCGCGCCCTGTTCGAGCGCTGGACGGAGTTCCTCGCGTGTCGTGCCGGGGTACAGCGTCGACTCGTAGACGACGATTGCATCCTCGCCGAGATGTTCGCCGACCGTCTCGCTGGCGGCTTTGAGCGCCGAGAGATCAGGCTCGGAGTGTTCGTCGAGCGGCGAGGGGACGGCGATGAACACGAACTCGCAGTCGCCGATCGCCGTCGGCGTGTTCGTGAACTCAACCGGCCGGTCGGTGAAGGTTCCGTCGGGGAATTCGCCGGTCGGGTCGCTGCCTTCCTGCAACGTTGCGATCTTTTGCCCATCGATATCGTAGCCGACAGTCGAATACCCCGCGGCCGTAAACAGCTCCGCGAGATTGAGCCCGACGTAGCCGAGTCCGACGATCCCACACCGGACGGGTTCGGTCTCCTCGCTCATCGGCTCGGCCTCCAAGATGTCGCCGCCGCAGACGCAGTTACGTCGACGGTCCGTGTATCTGTGTACATGTCCTATCGGCAAATCACATCTCGGTACTACATTGTTAGATCGTAGATACTATCCACACACAAACCAACTAAAAAGGCAGTACATTTGATAAATCTGTGATAAAGTCGATATGATTCGATTAACAACCGATCCGAACAGTATCGGGTGTTCGTCTCCCCGACTGTGCGAGAGGGTCGTTCAGGAGACAGCCACCATCCGGCAAGACGGAACTACTGCTGGAGTATGTGGTAACTAATCCGTATAGAGAGAGCATAAACAGTAACTAACGAAGTACATTCCCGAAAACGGGATGGTATGGCAGCGAGACGAGAGCCGACAGACGGGCGGGCGGATCGAGAACTAACCCCGAAATCAGTACGCCGCCGTGGTCACACTCCGGTGTGGGATCCCAATACTGCCACCGATCGAGTAGGCCGACGACCGGAACGCGATCACCTTGAACACCGTTCTGCATGGTGTCTCAGAGTTGCTCCCCGTCGAGTATGTGTGAGGCTACCTTCAGTAGATGGTTAGTAATTATAGATTACACGGGGAACAAGCTGTAAGTAACTTTCACAACAGGATGTGTCGATTCGGGCGATGAACATCGTAGCAATCGGTGCCCACCCGGACGATATCGAACTCGGGGCCGGCGGCTCACTCGCGTTGCACCGTCAGAACGGGGACGCGGTTCGGTTTCTCGTCCTCACGAAGGGCGGCGAGCTCTCCGAGCAGTCACAGCGCGAACGCGAGGCCAGAACCGCAGCCGACCTCCTCGGCGTCGACGATATCCACTTCCTCGGCTACGAGGATACGCGCGTCCCCTACGACGACGGGATTATCAAGCGGATCAACGACCACCTCAACGCCGTCGGGGCCGATCGGGTCTACATCCACACCGAGGAGGATACCCATCAGGACCACCGCCGGGCGGCGCTGTCGTCGGTTGCCGCCTCGAGAAACATCGACGAGGTGCTCGCGTTCGAATCGCCGTCGACGCGGTCATCGTTCGATCCGCAGTACTACAACTCGCTGACCGAGAACGTGCTCGAACGGAAGATCGAGGCGATCAGAGCCCACGAGAGCCAAAGCGAGAAGAAGTATCTCGAAGCCGAGGCGATGAAGGGGCTCGCACGGTTCCGCGGCCGACAGGCGAACACCCGGTACGCCGAATCCTACCAAGTGATCCGTATCAAACGCGCCAACCCCGGCGCGCCCATCGAACGCGGATTCGACGAACAGCTGTAGTTCGGACGATAGCGGTCGACGATCCTATTCGACGGATTCGTGTGGAGTTAGACGTCCGCAAGCGCGGGGAGTTCGTCAAGCCCGTCGACCGTGTCGTCCGGTTGTGCGTCCCCGGTGGCATCCACGTCGGCGTAGCGACCCCTCGTGATGCGGACGGTTGTCATCCCGAGCCGGTTCGGCTGTGGGAAATCGAGCCCCGGACGGTCGCCGACGTAGACCGCCGCGGTCGGCGAGGTGTCGAGCACGTTGAGGGCCGACTCGAAGACGGCGGGGCGCCGCTTCGAGGTATCCTGTTCGGCAGTTACGGAGATGACCTCGAAGTAGTCGGCCAGCCCGAGTCGGTCGAGTTTCTCGCGTCCGTTCGTGCCACCGGTGATGACTCCAAGTTTGTGTGTACCCGCGAGCGCGTCGAGCGTCGACACTGCATCGGGGAACGGCCACAGATCGGTCTCGTTGTCGTGATAGGCTGCCACGAGTGTTGGCACCAGTTCGGTCGACAGGCCGTGTTCGTCCAGTACGGTGTCGAACGTCGACTCC
>JAWOEO010000248.1:0-5333 GCA_046482755.1 Halohasta sp.
ACCCCACCGTCGCCCCGGAGGGTGTCGACGCCGGTGAGGTACTCCGAGTACTTCGCATAGCGGGGGAAATCCAACAGGACGTCGTAGACCGTCTCGGCGTCCTCGTAGATCACCGTACTGACGACAATCGTATCCACGCCCACGCTTCGGACGGGTGGTTCTTATAGGTTCACTGGCGGTGAGCGACTGAATTCCACAGTCACTTATGGCTGTGCCGCGACCTGTAGGTATGGTCGAGACCGAAACCTACACCATCGAGGGACCGAGCGGCGACACCGACGACGTCGAACTCCCGGCCGGCTTGGTCGACACCCTCGCCGAACAGGGCGAGGAGCCGACACAGGTCATCAGCGACATCGTCGTCCAGGCGCTCGCCCAGCACGCCCACGCACTCGTTCATCACTCTCAGGGCGAGACCCCATCGGATCTCGCAGCGATCAACGAGACGATGGAGGAACTCTTCGAGGACCGCTTCGGGATGCCGCTGTCCGAGGCGATGGGCCACAGCCACTAACGACCCTCGTGGGTCGAGATCGCGGTGACACTACTTTTCGAGAGACCGATTGCGGCGAGATAGATCACGATCGCGGCCATCACGATCGAGCCGCCTGCGGGGAGGCTCAACGACAGCGAGAACACGAACCCCGCGAGCACGGCGGTCTGACCGAAGAGGATCGAGAGGTAGACCGTCTCGCGGAACGAGCGGGCGACCTGCGAGGCCGCCGCTACCGGCACGACGAGCATCGCGGCGACCAAAATCACTCCCAGCACCTGCATCGCACCGACGACGACGACCGCCGTCATCACGACCAACAGCGTATTGTACCGGTCGACCGGCAGCTGGGCGACGCGGGCGGCCTGCTCGTCGAACGTGATAAACAGCAACTGCTTGTAGTTGACCGCGACCGCGAGGACGACAAGCACGCTCAACAGCCCCATGAGCCGCGCCCCATCGGGGGTGACGACCGCGATACTCCCATAGAGGAGGCTCTCGATGCTGAAGTTGGTCTGGCCACGACCGTAGCTGATCAGGAGCGTCCCGAGGGCGAAACTCCCGCTGAGCATGATGGCGATCGGTACGTCGCCGTAGGTGTCGGTCCGGTCGGCGAGCCACTGGACCACCAGCGCCCCGAGGACGCCGACGACCAGCGCGCCGAACAGAATCGAGCCGTCCCAGCCGGTAATCGAGTTGAACAGCAGGCTGACCGCGACCCCCGCGAAGGCGGCATGAGCCAGCGTCTCGCCGATGAGTGCCATCTGCCGGTGGACCAGAAACGAGCCGACGAGTGGGGCGACGATCCCGATCAGCACGCCCGTCGACAGTGACTGCCACATGAATGGGTGTTTGAAGACGTTCGTGCCGAGGTAGAGATCCAGGAGTCGACCGGCGATCCGGAACTCGGTGTAGATGGCCTCCAGATAGGGAAGCTCGCGGAGCCGATAGAGGAGGATGAAGCCGAGCATAAACGCCGCAAGCAGCCCCACGAGGCCGATGCCGACGAGTTCGGCGGTTTCGCGGGTCGTCCGTCGGGTGCGGAGCCGCCCGAGGAGCCCGGCTGCGGTGCCGTCGGTGTGGTCGGAAGCGTCGGTGTCGGTGCCCATTAGTGATCGTGGTGGACGACGCGGCCCGAGACGCCGTAGGCGTCGGCCAGCGCGTCGCTGTCGACGAACGACTCGGTGTCGCCGTGGTGGAACAGTTCGGTGTTGATACAGGCGATGCGACTGGCGCGGTCGGTGACGACGCCGATATCGTGTTCGATCAGGATGATCGTGATCCCCTCGGCGTTGAGTTCGTCGAGGAGTTGGTAAAACGCATCCCGCGACTCGGCGTCGACGCCGACGGTCGGCTCGTCGAGCGCCAGCAGGTCGGCCTCAGAGGCGAGCGCGCGGGCGATGTAGGCCCGCTGGCGCTGGCCGCCCGACAGGTGGCTCATGCGCCGGTCGGCGAGATCGACGATGTCGACCGTCTCGAGGGCGTCCTCGACCGTCGCGTAGTCGTTGGCCGACAACTGCGAGTGGCCGACGTGGGCGAACCGGCCCATGGTGACGTTTTCGCGGACGGTGACCGGCATCGACCCCGACTGGCTTGTCGACTGTTGGGAGACGTAGCCGATGCGGTGGCCGTCGTCGAACTCGGCGACGGGCTCGCCGAACAGTTCGACGTGCCCGCTGTCGGGTTCGTGCAGCCCCAACATGAGGTGCAGCAGCGTCGTCTTGCCCGAGCCGTTGGGGCCGATCAGTCCGAGGAACTCGCCGGCCTCGACGTCCAGCGAGATGTCTCTGACGGCGGGCGTCTCGCCGTAGGCGAAGGTTACGTCGTCGAGACTGATGACCGGGTTCACAGTGTGTACAGTAGAGGGTGGACCAGCGGCGTGTTTAGTGTATTCGTTTCCTACTCCGCGCCGAGCGCCCGGCCGAATGCCGGAAGGGTAACCTCCTCCATCTGCTCGATGAAGTCGACGCCCTCGGCTGCCCACTCGCTGGTCGTCCCCGCACCGGCAGTGATCGGGACGGCCTCGGTTGCGTCGGTGTTGTCGACGATCGTTTTGGCGAGCCGATCGGACTCGAAGCGGTCATAGAGGATCACGTCAGTGCCGATCTCGTCGACGAGATCGAGCGTCTCGGAGATCTCTGCATTCGATGGTTCGGCATCCGGCGAGATCCCGGTCACGGTGTGGATATCGAAGCCGTAGCGGTCCTCGACGTAGGCGAACGACGAGTGGCTGGCGAGGACGACCGTCGAGGTCTCGGCGTCATCGACGAGCGCCTGATACTGGGAGTCGAGTTCGGCCAGGCGCTCCTTGTAGGCGGCCGCGTTCGTCTCGAAGGTCTCGCTGTTGTCGGGATCGATCTCGGCGAAGGCTGCGGCGATGGTGTCGACCATCTCCTGGCCGAGGACGGGGTCGACCCAGACGTGTGGATCGAGTTGGCCGCGTTCCTCACCCTCGTGATCGTCGTGGCCGTCGGCGTCGTCCTCCTCGTGGCCGTGGTCGTCTTCGTCGGTGTGGTCGTCCTCGGTTTCGTTTTCGTGACCGTGGTCGTCTTCGTCGTCGGCCTCGCCGCCGTGGTCGTGGCTGTTTTCGATCATCTCCGATTCGAGGCCGTCGAGGGCGTCGACGGCTGCGACGGTCTCGTAGTCGGCTTCGAGCGTCGACGCGAGGTCTTGAGCCCACGAGAACTCCGGTGTATCGAGGTAGACGAAGGCATTGGTCGAGGCGACCTCCCGCGGGAGATCGCCGTCGGGCTCCCAGCCGTGGCCCAGCTGGCCGTATTCGACCGGGTTTTCGATCGTCGCCGCGTCGCCAGCGACCGCCTGTGACCAGTCGGCAAGCGCGAAAAACGCCGCGTACGCCGAGTCGAACTCCCCACCGCTGGCGTCGACGTCATCCAGACAGCCAGCCAGACTACCGAGTGCCAATGCGCCAGCGCTGCCCTTGAGCGCGCGCCGTCGTGTCAGGTTCATACCCGGTCCAATCGCTCGATGAATAAAAGTACTATTATATCATCTGCCTACTTTATTAATTTGGCTCAACTAAAACGCGGGAGTTATTATTTCGGGCAGCCACTGATCCCGGTACTCACATCCGGACCTAGCGTGGCCAGTCGCGCGAGCGCACTCAGTCGTACTTCCGAAAGCCCATCTTGGGTGCCAGCTCACGGAAGGCCTGTCGACTGAGCCAGATATCGTACTTCCCAACGAGCCCCTCCTCGCGGCCCGTCGCCCGGCAGACGTGTGTCCGGCCGGTCCGTTGGCCGTCGGCCTCCTCGCTGTCGTCGGTCATCGCTCGGCCTTCCGTCTGAGTTCCGGCGCGACCGAACGGTCTGCGGCCAGTTCGTCGAGCAGGTCATCGGCGCCACACGAGATGAGGCCGTCGACGGCCCGTCGGCGCAGGCCACCCGAGAGGCCGCTGGTGCGAACCAACACGGCGAGTTTCGTCGTGCGGTTGTTGCTGGCGAGGTCGTCGATCGCCTCGCGGCGCTGTGCATCCGGAACGTTGCTTTTGACGGCGGTTTGGAACGGTGTCATCTGCGGTCCTCCAGGAAGTCGAACGCGCCCGCCTCGGCGGAGATCCAGGTCGTGAGTATCGAATCGTCCGGCGCGGTCGAGTAGATCGTACAGAGGGTGGGCTGGTCGTCGCTCTTCTCGATAATCGCGTGGCACTGGACGCCTCGGCTGTCGCTCGTCGACCGTCGACGCTGGCTGTGATCCGTCACTGTCTGATCACCTGATAGAGCTGTTGTGAGGGGTTGTCTTCGCATCCATGTGTTATCAACAACAGCCTCGACTACAATAGTAGTTATTATTTTAGCCGAAGAATTTATTAAGAACTCGGAGCTACAGTGAGACGACACGGCTCACGCTATGACGACCCACCAGACATCCCCCGCGGCCTCCGAGTTCGACTGTGTCATCGTCGGCGGTGGCATCCACGGCACCTACTGCTGCCAGCGGCTGCTCGAAGACACCCCACTCGACCGCTCGGCGGTCGCCATCCTCGACCCCAACGAGCGACTCTTGGACTCCTTTCGCACGAAGGCACGGGCCTGTGGGATGGACTCGTTGCGGTCGACGTTCGTCCATCACATCGGCACCGACCCGTTCGGCCTCGAAAGCTTCGCCGAAGCACGCGACCGAACCGAGGAACTCCGGCCGACGGTCGACTACCCCGACCGGCCCTCACTCGACCTCTTTGTGGACCACGCCGACCACGTCATCGAGTCGAACGGGCTCGACACACTCCACGTTCGGGTGGCCGTCGAGGCGATCCACGAGCGGGCCGACGGGGGCTTGCGGCTCACGACCGACGACGGGATGATCGACGCGCGGGCCTGCGTGCTCGCCATCGGCCATGGCGGTCGCGTTCGGCTCCCTGACTGGGCTGAGGGCGTCGACCGCGCCACACATGTCTGGGACGGGTTCGATCCCGACGCCGACAGCGAGCGAACGGTCGTCGTCGGCGGGGGAATCACCGCCGCCCAACTCGCCTGTGAGTTGCGCGAGCCGGTGACGATGCTGACGCGGCACCCCCTCCAGTGGGAACTCTCTGAGGCCGACCCGCCGTGGCTCAACTGGCGGCACATCGAGCGGAAACTCCACTGCCATCCGCCGGGGTCGGCTGCACGGCTTGCGGTCGTCGACGAGGCGCGATACGACGCGACGATCCCACCACACCTCTATGACGAGTTCCGGACGCGGGTCGACGACCAGCGGCTCCACATCGTACAGGGCGAGGTCGAGACGACTGCCAGTGCCGATGGCCGCCTGCGGCTCACCCTTGCCGATGGCCGCCGGCTAACCGCCGACCGGGTCGTCTGTGCGACCGGTTTCGAGC
>JAWOEO010000126.1:0-4002 GCA_046482755.1 Halohasta sp.
GCAAAGCCGCCGACGCTGCCGATCAGGCCGATCCCCGCCAGCATGTAGCCGACCTGCGCTTGGATGTGGTAGGAGAGCAGTCGACGGGGGTCGTACTGCAAGAGGGCAAAGAAGACGCCGTAGACGGCCATCGCCCCGCCGAGGTAGGCCAGCCAGAGGCCCCCCTCGGGGAACGCCCGGTACATGACGAGCACCGCGGTCTTGGTGGTAAACACCGAGAGGAACACCGAGGCGGCGACGTGCGGCCGGGGGTAGGTGTCGGGCAGCCACGTATGCAGGCCGATAAAGCCGCAGTTGACGCCGATCCCGAGGGCCGCCAGCAGCGTCGCGGTGCCGCTTGCGATCCCGGTTTCGGCCGTATACAGGAACGAGCCGGTTGCGACGAAGTGGAACGTCACCGCGCCCAACAGGAGGGTGCCGCCGATGCCGTGGGCGATGGCATACCGGTAGCCCGCCCGGATCGCCTCGCCGCCGTAGTACCACACCAGCGCGGTCGACGTCACGGCCATCAGCTCCCAGAAGAAGATCAGGGTGAGCCAGTCGCCGGCGTAGATCGTCCCCACCGTCGCGGTGATGTAGGACAGCGCAAAGGCGGTCTGAACTTTCGGGGCCTCGCTGCCCCACGAGTAGAACACCGCCGCTGTGGCGATAATACCGACGCCGACCGCGATGATGCGGGCCGCCGGGTCGACGTTCAGGAGGACGACTTCGAAACCGAGGAACGTCGTTTCGAGATAGGTGCCGTCGGCGACTGCAACCGCCTGGAGGCCGACGAGTGCGGTCGCCACAGCACCCACGGCGTGGCCGACCGCCCGCGGGGCGAACAGCATGACGACGGTGGCTACCAGCAGCCACGCGAACGGCGGCAGCGTCGACAGCGGCTCGGCCAGCGGTGCCAGCATCCCGGCTGGGAGTGCCAGCGGTGCCGAACCCCCGGTCATGGCTGAACCACCCCCGCGTTCTCGACGATGAGCTCGATCAGCTGGAGGAACACCGCTTGATACGGGGCGACACCGAGGACGACCGCGCCGGTGACGACCGCCAGAATCGGCCCGAGCATGAACCACGTCGTCTCGCGGCCACGGAGGAGCTCCCTGCCCTGTATGTGGTCCCAGCCGTCGGCCGGCGGGCCACCGTGATGCTCGTCGTGATCCCCATCATCGTGACTCGCGGTGGCGCTGTGGCTGCGGTGTGGGAGGCTCTCGGCGTCGTCGTCAATCGAGATCGAGGCGGTCGACCCCCCGCGTTCGTCGACCTGATGGTCGCTGGGATACTGGTCGACCGCATACTCGCCGTCGACCAGTTCGGCGGGTTCGCCGAGGTCGGGTTTCTCGCCGCTGAAATCCGGCTGGTCGATTTCGGGCGGCACGTCGTCACCCTCGTCGTCTCTTTCCGGTTCGCGGCCGCCGTCGGTTTGGGGGATCGTCGAGGCCGACTGGCCGCCCAGCGGGAAGTCGACCAGCGGTTTGGCGTCGTGGGCGTCCTCGGCCTCGAAGAAGGCGGTGTAGACGACTGGCCAGAAGTAGACGATGTTCAGGATGCCCGACAGCAGGAGCGCGCCGACGAGATAGAGGGCGAAGCCGCCCATCTCGATGCCGCCGATGAGCATGTAGTACTTGCTGACGAAGCCAGCCAGCAGCGGGATCCCGGCCATTCCGGCGGCGGCGATGGTGAACGCGCCCATGACGACCGGCATCCGCTTGCCGATGCCCGCCATCTCGCTGATGTAGTCGGTGTGGGTCTCGACGTGGATCGCCCCCGCACAGAAGAACAGGGTGAGCTTCATGAAGGCGTGGGCGGGGATGTGGAGCAGCGCGCCGACGAGCCCGTACCAGCCGAAGAGGCCCAATCCGAGGACGATATACGACAGTTGGCTGATCGTCGAGTAGGCCAGTCGACGTTTGAGGTGGTCCTTCCGGATCGCAATGAGGCTCGCTGCGGTGAGCGTGATCGCCGCAAGCGTCGCAATCACGAGGCCGACACCGAGATCGAAGACGAGTTCGGGGCCGAACACGTCGAGGACGACACGGGCGACCCCGAAGGCCCCCGATTTCACGACCGCGACCGCATGGAGGAGTCCCGACACCGGCGTCGGCGCGACCATCGCCTCGGGCAGCCACTGGTGTAGCGGCATCACCCCGGCTTTGACGCCGAAGCCGATCGCGAGGACGATGAAGGTGATCGCCGCCGCGTTCGGATCGGAGCCGGCGACCTCGGCGAGTGCGGGAATTCCGCCGGCCGCGAAGTCGACGGTCGCACTCCCTGGGCCGCCAGCGAGGCCGGTGAGCCAGTAGACGAGGACGGTGCCCGCGAGCACGAGCACGCCGCCGCCGAAGAAGGTGTAGGCGAGGTATTTGCGGCCGGCGGCCCGTGCCTCGGGCGTCTCGTCGTGGGCGACAAGCGGGTAGGTCGCCACCGACAGCACCTCGTAGAAGACGAAGATCGTCAGCAGGTTGCCCGCGAAGGCGATGCCGACCGCCGCCGACAGCGAGGCCGCAAACGAGGCGAAAAACCGGGTCTGGTTCGACTCGTCGAGCCCGCGCATGTAGCCGATGCCGTAGAAGGCGGTGACGATCCACAGCAGGCTCGCCAGCGTGGCGAACAACATGCCGAGGGGATCGGCCCGGAGAACGAAGTCGACGCCGGGGACGACCGTCCCGAGATTCGAGACGTAGACGGTCCCATCGAGGACGCCCGGCAGCATACTGGCGATGATGCCGAACTTGCTCAGGGCCGCCAGCACCGACCAGCTGTCCCGGAGGTTGGGCCAGCGATAGGAGCCCACGATCAGGCCGGTGGCGACGAGCGATACGAGCACAGCCGCGAGGGGTCGGATAGCGTCTACTTCAGTCATGCGAAGAACCTCCCGAAGACGGGGTCGAGCAGCACCGCGAACAGCTCGGCCGAGGCGAACAGCGCGACCGTCGACAGCGCGAGCACGACGACGACCAGCAGTTGGTCCGTACGGATGCCGCTGTCGTGGCCGCCGTCGGCCACCGTCCGGTCGTCGGCGTCGACCGCGTGGTCGACGGCGGCGTGGCCGTAGGGGCCGTCCGGCCGATCGAAGTAGAGCGCCTCGATGAGCCGGGCGACGTAGGTGAGTGTCAACAGCGTGCTAACGAAGATGACGACCGCCAGCCCCCACGCGCCCTCTTCGACCGCACCGAGGCCGATGAACCACTTGCCGACGAAGCCTACGGAGGGCGGAATCCCGACCAGCGCGAGGCCCGTCACCGCTATCGCGCCCGCCGCGAACGGCGCTCGGCTGGCGAGTCCGGCGTACGACGAGATGGTTCGTGCGCCGTAGGCACTCGCCAGCAGGCCCGCGCCCATGAACAGCGCGGCCTTCATCAGGCCGTGGCCGACCAGATGGATGACCGCACCCCGAAGGGCGGTCTCGCTGGTGAGGCCGATGGCGGCGACGATCATCCCGAACTGGGCGACCGACGAGTAGGCGAACACCCGTTTGACCGTTGTCTGCATCGCCGCCAGCAGGCTGCCGACGACGATACTGATCGACGCCACCACGACCACGCCGTCGGCGAGCAGCGGATTCGCCGCGAAGAAGTCGACCGTGAACACGTCGAAGGAGATCCGAATCAGCGCGTAGGCCGCGACGGTCGAGACCAGCGCCGAGATGTAGGCGCTCACCGAGTCGGGCGCGTAGGTGTAGGCATCGGGCTGCCAGGTGTGGAGGGGAAACAGCGCGATCTTCAGCATGAAGCCCACGAGGATGAAGCCGAAAGCCGCCTGCACCAGCGGGTCGGTGTAGCCGACCGTGGCGAGTTGCGCCTGCAGGTCGAGCATGTTCAGCGTTCCCGTGGCGATGAAGGCGTAGCCGACGCCGATCAGGTAGAGCGACGCGCCGACCGTCCCGAGAAACAGGTACTTGAGCGCGCCGTAGGCCGCCTCGCCGCTGTCGTCGCTGGCGACCAGCGCGTAGGTGACCAGCCCGACGATTTCGAGGAACACGAACAGGTTGAACAGGTCGCCGGTCAGCGT
>JAWOEO010000008.1:0-15102 GCA_046482755.1 Halohasta sp.
CAACCATTCTCCCGATACGCTTCATTTTATCTGGTTCCATCTGTGGCCGAATGCCTACTCAAACAACAGCACGCAATTAGCCAAACAAGTACTCCGGGCAAACGGGAAGTCAAAGTTATTTGATGATCCGGAATTGAGCGGATTTATTGATTCACTTGACTTTAAAATTAACGGCAGGCAGGTTCAGTGGAACTTAATGCCCGACCAGCCCGACATTTGCCGGATTGACCTGAACGAACCCCTGAAAGCCGGCGACACAATACTTATTACCACACCCTTCCGTGTAAAAATTCCCAAAGGGGTAACATCCCGGTTAGGCCATATCGGCGAATCCTATCAGATTTCGCAGTGGTATCCCAAACCTGCAGTTTATGACCAGGATGGCTGGCATCAAATGCCTTATCTCGATCAGGGTGAATTTTATTCTGAATTTGGAAAATTCGATGTAAGCATAACACTTCCCGATAATTATATTGTAGGTGCAACCGGAATCCTGCAAAACCAGCGCGAAATTGAAAAGCTTGAAAAACTTGCTGCCGATACCTCATGGGCAAATGCTTCGTACTATGGAAAAGTCCCTTTCCCGGCTTCATCAAAACAGAAAAAAACACTTCGATATATTGCAAATGGAGTGCACGATTTTGCCTGGTTTGCCGATAAACGGTTTAATGTAATGAAGGGAAAAATAAAACTTCCCGGCACGGGCAAAGAAGTAACCACATGGGTAATGTTTACCAACCGGCAGTCAAATCTTTGGAAGGACGCTTTGGATTATGTGAATGACGTGATTTTATGGGCTTCAGAAAAAATTGGCGATTATCCGTATGAGCGTTTCACGGCTCGTCGACGAAGCGCGCGGTTCCCTCGACCAGCCGGACGCCGTTAGCCTTACAGAGCTTTTCGACACCACCGGTGAGCTGGTCGACCACGCCGTCCTTCCACTCGGTCATCGTTTCGAGGTCGACCTCGGGGTTCGCCGAGACGCCCATCAGTTCGGCGTTCGAGGCTTGGTGGGCCACGTCTGTGGCGGTGATGTAGGCCTTCGAGGGGATACAGCCCGTGTTCAGGCAGGTCCCCCCGAACTCCCCCTTTTCGACGAGGGTCACATCGAGGTCGCGCTGTGCAGCGCGGATGGCGGCCACGTAGCCGCCCGGTCCCGCGCCGATTACTACCAGTTCGGTTTCGGTTGCGTCTCCGTCGACCATACCTCTACTTCAGCACTCGGGGGGTAAAATCCCGACCCTTAGGTCGAGGTCAACAGCAGCCGGTTCGGCGACTCCAGATAGCCGACGACCTGCTGCATGAACGCCGCCGCCTCGGTGGCATCGACCACACCCGAATCGACCGCCAGCGACAGCGGCAGCGTCTCGCG
Source organism: Halohasta sp. (assembly GCA_046482755.1). GTDB lineage: Archaea > Halobacteriota > Halobacteria > Halobacteriales > Haloferacaceae > Halohasta. The sequence continues at coordinate 1,373 of JAWOEO010000008.1, forward strand.
GGCGACGACCGCACCGTCTTCGACAATCGGCCGGGTGTCGACCGCGCCCAGCCCGAGGCTCCCGACCCCCCGGTCGACCGGCAGCGTCGCGTACTCGTCGCCGATCGCGCCGGGGACCGTCACCGTGAACGTCGCGCCGCCGGTCTCCGCGGCCGTCAGCTCGCCGGCCTCGGCCCGGTCGACGCGGTCGCCGATCTCGGCGGCCAGAGCCAGCAGCGTCTTCTCGTCGGCGTGGTCGACGACCGGCACTGCGAGGCCGTCGTTGGTCGCCACCGCGATGCCGACGTGGCAGTCGTCGCGTTCGTCGACGTTCCCCTCGGCGTCGACCGTCGCGTTGAGCGCCGGCACGTCGGCCAGCGTTCGGACGACGGCCTTGATCACCAGCGGAAGCAACGTCAGTTCCACGCCCTGCTCGGCGGCGTGGGGGTCGAGTTCCGCCCGGAGCGCCGCGAGGTCGTCGACGACGGCCGTGTCATGGTGGGCGGCGTGGGCGACTCGTGTCGCGTCGGTTCCCTCGGTGGCGGCCTCGCTGGCTTTCGAGACGGCCGATTTCCCGCTCGGCGTGAACGGTTTCGGGCCGGACTCGTTGGCGTCGCTCACGCCGGCCCCGCTCACCGCTTCGCCGTCCTTCGAGACCGCCGAATCCCCGCTTGGCGTGAACGGCTTCGGGCCAGCGTCGTCCGCTTCGGCCTCGCTTTCGGCGGCCGCACGAACGTCGTCCTCGCTGATACGGCCGCCGGTCTCCGAGCCGTCGACGCCGGCGATGTCGACGCCGAGTTCGCGGGCCAGCCGCCGGACTCGCGGCGGTGCAAAGACCCGCTCGTCGGGGACGTCGACCTCGTCGGTCGGCTCCTCGGTTGGCTCGTCGTCGGTCGGCTCCGGTTCGGCCGCCGCGTCGGCGTCGTCGGCCGTGTCGGTCTCGGCCGACTCGCCGGGCTCGATGCGGAGGATCTCCGCGCCGACCTCGACGGTCGACCCGGCCTCGACGAGCCGTTCGGTCACCGTGCCCGCGGCCGGTGCGGGCACCTCGACGACCGACTTTTCGGTCTCGACTTCGGCGATCGGTTGGTCGTCATCGACCGCGTCGCCGGCCTCGACGAGCCACGCCACCAGTTCGCCCTCGGTCGCGCCCCCGCCCAGGTCCGGGAGCGTGATCGGGTTGCCTGCCATACGTGACCTAACGTCGACCGGCGGCATACTTGCACCGGTTCCGGCCGTTCGGTGGGGCGACCCCTCGGCCTATCGCTCGAAGACTTTCTCGCGGCTACGCGCGGTTGATTGGGAGTCGGCGACGAACGTGGTGTAGCCCCAGTAGAGGCCATACACCAGCAGTCCGACGAACAACAGCGTCAGCGCCAACTGGACGAGTCCGAAGACGATGCCGACGACGACGCCGAGGAGCCAGATGACCAGCCGGGCGGCGATCAGCCCGGCGATGGCGAGTCCAGCCCATGTGAGGAGGGTTTTCGTGTCGACCATACCCTCTCTGGGGGCCCGCCGCCCAAAGCCATTGTGGAGCGTCGGGTCGACTACGACTCCGCTCCGGTCGGCTGTCGATCACCTGACGTTGTGGAACTCGAAGCGCGCGCCGCCGTCGAAGCTCTCGCTGAGACTGACCGTCCAGCCGTGGGCCTCGGCGATCCGGCGGACGATCGAGAGCCCGAAGCCCGTCCCCTGCGGGTTGGTCGACTCGCCGGGCTCGAAGACGTCCTCCCGCTGGTCGGCGGAGATGCCCGGCCCGTCGTCCTCGACGTAGAAGCCGAAGGTGCCGTCGGGCTCGACGCGGGTGGAGGTGAACATCACGTCGATCCGGCCGATCCGGACGGTCACCGGTTCGTCGCTGTGTTCGACCGCGTTCCGACACAGGTTCTCGAACAGCTGGTAGAGCCGATGGCGGTCGGCCTGCAGCGTGAACTCGTCGACCAGCCGGACCTCCGACCCCTTGGATTCGGCGATCTCCCGGCAGTGGTCGACGACCGAGCCGATGCCGACCGGCTCGATCTCCTCGGCGTCGACGGTCTGACCCTGTCGAGCCAGCGTGAGGGTGTCCTCGATGATCGCCTCCATCCGATCGAGGGCGCGCCCGACGGTTGCGACGTGCTCGGTGTCGTGGCTCTCGCGGACGATATCGAGTCGGCCCTGAGCGATGTTGAGCGGGCTCCGGAGGTCGTGGGAGACGACACCGGTGAACTCTTCGAGCCGGTCGATCTGCCGTTCGAGCTCGCGTTCGTACTGGTGGCGGCCGATCTCGTAGCCGACCCACTGGGCCAGCGTCTCGACGATCACCTGATCTTCGTCGACGGTCGCCGGCGACCGGGGGTCGTCGCTGCCGAAACAGAGCGTTCCGTAGACCTCGCTGTCGACGATGATCGGCGCGCCGACGTAACACCGGAGGCCGACGGTCCGATAGGCCGCCGAGTCGGTCCACTGCTCGTCGGCCGCGGCATCCGGGATCGACAGCGGTTCGCCGGTCTCGATGGTCGTCCCACAGTAGGTCGCCCCCGCCGGCAGCGTCTCGCCCTCGACGATCGTCCGGTGGTCGCCGCTGACCGAGACGATCTCGACCGATGACCCCTCGCGGTGGGTGATATACCCCAGCGGGTAGTCGAGTTCGGTCGCCCCCAACTCAAGCCCGTGGGTGAGTCGTTCGTCGAGGCTCAGATCGCGCTCGTTGAGCATCTCGTAGAGTCCCGTGATGATCGCCGCCGACTCGGTCAGCCGTCCCCGTGGCCGTCGCCAGCCTTCCTCAACCGCCTCGGCGATCCGGTGGGCCAACACGGCCGCCCCCTCGTCGGTCCGAGCGACGTAGTCGGTCACCCCCGCCTCCATCGCCGCGTCGACCGCATCGGTCGCCCCCGCGTCGTCGGCGACGATCACCGGCATCCGCGGATACTCCTGCTGGACCTCCCGAACGAACGCCGGCCGCCACCCACAGACCAGACAGTCGACTGGGGTCTCGGCGAGTTCGCTCCGGGCGGTGTGCTCACACCCCACGATCCGAACCGAGACTGTCCCCTCAAGAAACGAGTCGAGCGATGTTTCGAGGGAACCGTCGGCCTCCGTGCCGACGTGGAGGACTCGGTAGTCAGTCATTACCCGGTGTTACAGATACAGTAACATAAATATGCATTACATATTCGATGGAATACACTTCGGGAGACCGGTCGCGCTGGCCGTCTCGACGACCGGCAAACGAGGCCTTTTGCCGACGGATCGTCTACGCTGGTCGATGACTGTCGTGACCCGGATCGATCGGCCGGCGGCGTACACCGAGGACGTCCGTCGCCTGCTCGTGGCCACCGACGAGGAGTTCGTTCCGCCGCTGACTGCCGCCGCCCGCCGGGGGGTCTCCCGAACCGGCGGGGACGAGGGACCGACCAGCATCGAGGGCTATCTCGCCGACTGCCTCGACGGTCCGCTGCTCGGCGCGGTCGACGACGGCAAACTGGTCGGCTTCGCCGCCCTCAGGGAAGTCACCGACGCCGAGGTGCTGGGTGCGTACGCGCCGTCGACCCACGTCGAGGTGCTCGTCGTCGATCCATCCCACCGGGGAGCGGGGATCGCCACCCGGTTCTACGAGTTCCTGCTCGATTCGCCGCCCACGGAACTCCCCGTCTCGGCGGTCTCGACGAAGACGTGGCACACCAACCGCGCCCATCTCGCCATCCTCGAGTCGCTGGGTTTCGACTGCGTCGAACGGATTCCCGACGACCGAAAACCGGGCGTCGACACCGTCTACTACGCTCGTGAACGGTAGGCGGCCGCACCGCCGTGGTTCAGCCGATACGTAAGCGTCGACTAGCGGAGCGGTAGCCAGTGGCTACTCCTCGTGCTGATCACTGTTCGACGCGAGTCACGTCGTCGAGGGTCTCCCGTCGGCGGACGACACGAGCCTCGCCGTCGTCGAGCGCTACTTCGGCGGGCCGCGGCTGGGAGTGGAACTGCGAGGCGAGTTCGTAGCCGTAGGAGCCGGCGTTGCCGATGGCGAGAATGTCGGTTCGCTCGGGGCGGGCGATCGGTCGGTCGGTCGCAAACACGTCGGCGCTGGTACAGACCGGGCCGCCGACGGTGACGGGTTCGGATTCGCGGTCGGGGGCGGTGACATTGCGCATCGGGTGATACGAACCGAACATCGCCGGCCGAATGAGGGTTGCGAGGCTGGCGTCGACGCCGACGACCGTTGCAGTGGGCGTCTCCTTGATCGTGTTGACCTCGGTGAGGATCAGCCCCGCATCGGCGACGATGTAGCGACCCGGCTCCAGTTTGAGTTGGGCGTCGATCTCGCCGACCGCCTCCCGGACCATCGCGGCCGTTTTGTCGAGATCGAGGGGTGGTTCGTCCTCGCGGTACGGCACCCCGAAGCCGCCGCCGATGTCGACGAACTCCAAGGAGCCGACCCGGCGGGCCATCTCGCCGACCCGCTCGATCGCCTTGCAGTGGTCTTCGAGGTCGTCAGTGAGCACACCGCTGCCGGCATGCGAGTGAATGCCGACGAGGTCGAACTCCTCGCGGACCCGGTCGGCGACCGCTGGGACCCGGTCGTAGGGGATGCCGAACTTGGCGTCGTTGCCCGTCGCTACCTTCTCGTGGTGGCCGGTGCCGATGCCGGGGTTGATGCGGATCGCCACGCGGCCGTCGTAGCCCCGTTCGGCCAGCCGGTCGAGGGTGTCGGTCGCGCCGATCGTGATCGTGAGGCCGGGAGCCTCGTCGGCGAGGTCGACGGCGTAATCGAGGTCGTGATCCGGCGGGTTAACCGCCGTATACTGAAGTGTGTTCGGATCAGCACCCGCCTCGATCGAGCGCTGGAGTTCGCCCCACGCCGCACACTCGATGTCCGCGCCGACCGAAAGCAGTGCTTCGAGCACCGATCGACCGGTGTGTGCCTTGGCGGCATACATCACGTGGGCGTCGGGGAACGCCGCCGAAAACCGGCGGTAGTTGGCTTTGACGCGGTCGAGGTCGGTGACGTACAGGGGTGTATCGTACTCGTCGGCGAGCGACTGGAGTCGGCCGGCGTCCCAGTCGGCGAGTCGACGAACAAGCGGCGAGTCGGCGAGATCCGTATCAGCCATTACACGATGTGGGGTCGCTCAGGCGTTCAATGCTTTGGTTTGTGACCCACGTCGACGGAGTTAGTCGTCGACGACTGCCGCAACGTCGCCGTCGAACTCGTGGTCGACCGCGCCGGTCAGCAGGAGGCCGCCGCGGTCGGCCCGTGTCACCTGTAGTTCGCCGCCGGGCACCGAGAGGTCGACCGTGTCGGTCGGCTCGATCCGGCCGAGTCGGGTGGCTGCGGCGACGATGGCGACCGAACCGGTGGCACAGGCCTGCGTTTCGCCTTCGATGCCGCGTTCGTAGCTCCGCTGGCGGAACCGCGGGACGCCATCGCGGTGGCTCTCGACGCGTTCGGCGATGGTGACGTTCGCCCCTGCGGGGAAGACGTCGGCGTGTCTGACAGCAGGGGCGACCGATTCGATGTCGACCGCGTCGATAGTCTCGATCCCGTCGATGTCGTCGACGAACGCCACGGCGTGGGGAACGCCGGTGTTGACCGCGGTGACGGTGAGCCCCTCGACAGATTCCTTGATGAGTGGTTGGTCGACGGCCAACGGTACGCGATCGGGGTCGAACGTCGGTTCGCCCATCTCGACGGTGATTCCGTCGGCGGCGCGTGTCGCCTGTCGCGTTCCGGCTTGGGTGTCGATCATGACCGCCTCGGCGTCGGTCCGGTCCATCGCCCAGACGGCCGCACAGCGTGCGCCGTTGCCGCAGATCGGTGCGACTGAGCCGTCGGGCTGGACAAGCGTCATGATGATCCGCGGCGGCGAAAAGCGGTCTTCGAGATCCAAAAACAGGACCCCGTCGGCGCCGGTCGACCCGTCGGTCCCGCTGCCGACGCCGGTTTGTCGGTCGCAGTGGGCTGTCGCAAATGCGCTCCGGTCGGGGACCGGATCGGTCGCGTCTACGATAATGAAGTCGTTGCCGGTGCCGTGGTACTTCTCGAAGTCGACTGCGTGGCTGAGCGTGCTCATGGTTGTGGCGTGCGAGCGGATCCCATCGAAGATCGCGGAGCAACCACGACTGCCTGTCGACGGGATGCTAGTCGTTACCTACCTAAACGCATGCCTATACATATGTCCACCGGATGGAACAGGGGTTGCCAAGAATCGGACGTTCGTACACTAACAACCGTTATGGTTCGTATACGCTGCCGTAGTCAGTGACTACTCGCGGAGGGCGTCCTCGCGCTGGGTTGCTTCGAGGGTCTCCTCCTCGACGCCCGTGGCGACGACCGCCGGTTTGTATGCGCCGCCGTCGAACATTGCGTGGTCGCTCACGGAGGACTCGACGTAGCGGGTGAACGCGCGGCGCTCGGAGGGGAGGTGACCGTAGATGACCTCCTCGTCGACCAGATCGTAGACCGGGATCCGTGGGGTCAGGAGGGTGTTTTCGCCGACGATCGAGTTTTCGCCGATCTTGAAGCCGGAGGTGACCCGGCAGCCCGCGCCGAGGGAGACGCCGTCCTCGATGATGACCGGCGCGCCTTCGACGGGTTCGAGTACGCCACCGATCAGCGTGTTCGCGCCCAGCTTCACGTTCTCGCCCAACTGGGCACAGGAGCCGACCGTATCACAGGAGTCGACCAAGGTCCCGTCGCCGACGTACGCGCCGATGTTGACAAAGGAGGGGCTCATCATGATGCAGTCCTCGCCGAGATAGGCCCCCCGCCGGATCGTCGTCCCGTCGGGCGTGTTCCGGGTGCCGCGATCGTTGAGGTCGGCCGTCTGGCGGAGCGGGAGCACGTCGTGGTAGTCGACGCCGCCATAGCTCCGGGCCTCGGTGTGACGCAGGCCGAAGTTCAGGAGGATACCCTGTTTGACCCACGCGTTGGCCTCCCACGAGGTGACGTCGTCGCCGGTCTTCTCGGCCGACCGGACCTCGCCGGCTTCGAGGGCTTCGAGAAAGACATCGAGGGTGGCGAGATCCTCGTCGGTCGCATCGTCGGCGGTCAGGCCGTCGTCGTAGCGGTTCCAGAGATCGGTGATATCGGATTGGAGTGTCGACATTCGCGTAAATTCGGCTTTCTCGGCCACCCAATAAGTCCCATCGGTTGTGGTCGACCGGTCCGGTATTGTAAGCCACAACATACTTATAAAACATGACGGCTGTGTGAGAGTACGGTATGGGTGAGTTCGCAACGACCGTCCAAACCTATCTGTGCGACTCACTCGCCGCAGCATATCCGAGAGTCGACTGGGAGACGGAGTACCGGATCGACGGGACGCCGGTCGACGTTGCGGGCGTCGGCGACACCCATCTCTACCTGATCGAACTCGAATGGCGGCGTGCGGACCCCGCGGACAACGCCGCCAAACTGTTTCGGCACCTCGATTCCGGCGAGATCGACGCCGAGGCGGTGACCGTCTTTCATCTGTTCACGAACTACTACGATCTGGCTCGGGGCGGTGTCTCGAGCAAACGACAAAACGCCGAATTCGTCGGGCGGATGGCTGCAGCGTCGGTCGATCGACTCTCCTACTTGACGGTCGACCTCGATATCGACCCGCCGAAACGCGGCGGCGAGTGGCCCGAGACGTGGCAGGCGAGCGTCGACGAATCCATCGCTACTCTCCGTGAGGCGATCGAGGGCGGGACTACCCTTCGATAACTTCGAAGAAGTCGTACCAGCCGGCCTCGCGTCCGGCCAGCCATTCGGCGGCGTCGAGCGCGCCGTCGGCGAAGATGCTCCGGTCGCCGGCGCGGTGGGTCAGCGACAGCACTTCATTACTACCGCCGAGTAGGACTTCGTGTTCGCCCGCAACGTCGCCGGCCCGGCGGGCGTGGACCCCGATCTCGTCGGTCGACCGCGGCGCTTCCCCGTCACGCCCATGGACGCGCTCGCTGAGATCCGCCCGTACGTCCTCGATATCATCGAGCAGTGTCTTGGCGGTCCCGCTGGGGGCATCGCGCTTGGCGTTGTGGTGGGTCTCGGTGAGTTCGATATCCGCATCCGGCAGCGCGGCGGTCGCCTCCCGCACGGCAAGTCGGAGCGCCGCGACGCCACGCGAGAAGTTCGAGGCCTTCAGGACGGCCGTCGACTCGCTGGCCGTTTTCAGATCCGCGAGCCCGTCCTCGTCGAAGCCGGTGGTGCCGGTAACGAAGGCGACGCCGTGATCGGCGCAGGCCACGGCGTAGTCGACCGCCGACTCGGGGCCGGTGAAGTCGACGACGACATCCGGCTCGTGGTCGGCCACCAGCGCCGCGAACTCGTCGCTTGGTCGGACGTCGACGCCTGCGATCGGCTCGTCGACCGGGCTGCGGTTGACAGCGAAGACAACCTTGCAGTCGTCGCGGTCGGCGGCGGCAGCGAGTACCTCCCGGCCCATCCGTCCGGCCGCGCCGGTGACAGCGACGTCGACCATCAGTTCGTGACCTCCGCCTCGTCGGGCGTCGCCGGCTCGCCGTCGAGTTCGGCCAGCCGGGCGGCGAGTTCCTCGCGGTGGGCCTCGGCGAGTTCGGTGAGTGGCGAGCGAATCCGGCCGGGCGCGTAGCCGCGGATATCCATGGCGGCCTTCACGGGAATCGGGTTGGTCTCGACGAACAGCTGGCGGACGAGCGGCGCGAGTTCGTGGTGGAGCGCCCGTGCAAATTCGTAGTCGCCCTCCAGCGCAGCGCCAACCATCGCACAGGTGCGCTCGGGTTCGACGTTGGCGACGACGCTGATCGCACCGTGGCCCCCAACCGAGAGGGTCGGCAGCGTCAGCCCGTCGTCGCCCGAGAGGATCGCAAAGTCCTCCCCGCGGGTGCGTTCGACGACCTCGCTGATGCGGTTCAGGTCGCCCGAGGCAGCCTTGTAGCCGCGGATGTTGTCGTGTTCGGCGAGCCGGACGGCGGTCTCGACCGCGATATTGCGGCCCGTGCGGCTCGGGACGTTATACACGATCTGTGGGACGTCGACCGCGTCGGCAATCTGCTGGTAGTGGTCGTACATCCCCTCGGGTTCGGGTTTGTTGTAGTAGGGCGAAATCAGGAGGAGTGCGTCAGCGCCGGCGTCGGCGGCCTGCTGGGAGAGGTCCAGCGCCTCGGCCGTATTATTGGAGCCGGTGCCCGCGATCACGGGGACGTCCTCGACGGCGTCGACGACGGCCTCGATGACCTCGACGTGTTCGGCGTGGCTCAGGGTGGCGCTCTCGCCGGTCGAGCCGACCGGGACGAGGCCGTCGACGCCCGCTGTTTCGAGCCGCTGGGCGTCTGCGCGGAGTGTTTCGGTGTCGATCTCGTTGTCCTCGGTAAAGGGGGTCACCATCGCCGGGAAGACCCCGCTGAAGTCGATGTCTGTCATGGATGTGTGTTATCGTCGGCTGCTGTATAGTCGTCGCACTGGTCGAACCGAATCAAAGGGACACCCGAAACGGGCCGCCACGCCCGCAACGAGCAGTTAGAAAACTCGCTTCGGCTTCGAACGAACCGCTGTCGGCGGGCTGGCCGCGGCCTCGACACCGGTGCGGGTCATACCGAACGGTGTGCCACACCGGAACTTATAGATTCTGCATTCCGCGCCGCCCGACGGTACAGCCGCGATCTTCGTCTTCCCAAACTATATAGCTCCTGTTCGTCCAGTGACAGGGAACGCGGTCGACTCCCGAGACGTATGGTGGAATCCGACGACGGAAGCGGCGCGAGCGCCGGCATCGACCGGCAGGTCCGAGCGCGTTTCGCCGGGCTATGGGCTCAGATTCGCGCCCGGTTCGCCGTCGACACCCGGTCGCTGGCCGCGCTGCGGATCGGCCTCGGGTTGACGCTGCTGGTCGACCTACTGGGCCGGGCCCGCCACATGGACACGTTCTACACCGACACCGGGGTATACCCGCTGACGGCCTCCGAGTCGACCTATCCCGAGTACACCGGGCTGTCGATCCACGCGCTATCGGGCGAACTCTGGGTCCAACAGCTGCTGTTTCTGGTCGCCGGTATTGTGGCGGTTGCCTTTGCCGTCGGCTACCGCTCGCGGCTCACCGGCGCGGCCTCGCTGGGGCTGTTGTTCTCGCTGCACGCCCGGACGCCGACGGTGCTCAACGGCGGCGATCGGCTGCTGGCGGTGCTGTTGTTGGTCGCGCTGCTGGCTCCCATCGGCGAGCGCTGGTCGGTCGACGCCCTGCGGCGCGGGTCGGCCCGCGATCGAGTCGCCAGCTTTGGCACGGCCGCCCTGTTGTGCCAGCCGCTTGTCGTCTTCGCTGCCAACGCGGCGATCAAACATCGGGGCGACCACTGGTATACCGGCGAGGCCCTCGGGATCGCCCTCGAAAACGACCTGATGACGATTGGCCTCGGCAACCACCTCACCAACTACCCGATGCTGGTCACGGGGCTCACCTACGTGTGGGTGACGCTGCTGGCCGGCTCGGTGGTGTTCCTGTTGGTCCCGGTCGGCCGGCTCCGGACGGCCGCGGCCCTCGGCTACACGGCCGCCTTCGCCGGCATGGCGCTGACGATGACCGTCGGCCTCTTCCCGCTGGTGTTGACCGTCGCGCTGTTGCCGTTCCTCACTGCATCCTTTTGGGATCGGGTGGCCCGCCACGTACCGCGCGCGTGGGTCGACCGGCTGCCGACCGCGCTCCCCGGGCCGCCCGGTCGACCGCCGCTGGAGCGCCGGCTGCTGGCGGCCGTTGAGTCCCGTGGCTACGGGGATCTCGCCGCGTCGACGCGTGTCATCGGTCGGTCGCTGCTGACGGTCGCCGGCGCGCTGGCGGTCGTCTGGATGGTCGCCTTCGGCGCGGCCGACGCCACGGCCTTTGAGGTGCCCGACCCGGTCGACGACGACCGGCTCGACCAGCAGCGCTGGGGACTGTACGCCCCCGATCCGTCGACCGGCTACAGCTGGTACGTCGTCGCGGCCGACCTCGGCGGCGAGAGCGTCGTCGCCGATCTCCCGGGGACCGCCGATGGCTTCGACCGCCCGCCGGATGTCGCCGCGACCCATCCGACGTTCCGGTACCGCAAACACATGGCGCAGGTCCGCAGCGCCGGCGAGGACGCCGATACCGACGAGACGATCGCCGTCGACTACGCCGCGTGGGCCTGCCGGCAGGTCGAGGCCGCCCGCGGCAAGACGCCGACGGAGCTGACCGTCTACCAACTCTACCAGCGGATTCCGGTCGACGGCACGGTCGACGGCGAGGCCGACCCGCCGCGCCGGGATCTGGTGATCGAGCAGGGCTGTGGGGGCTAACAGCGACCAGCGGCTTCATATCCATGGCACCCGACCAGTCGGTGTGGCCAGACAGCGGCTCTCGACGTATCGGGCGGCCATTGCCGAGCGGCTCGAAGCGGCTTTCAGTGACGACCATCCCCCGAAGGACGTGGCGCTGACGTTCGCCGGAGGGACCTTTCTCGCCGCGCTGCCGAACTTCGGGCTGGCGCTGGTGATCTTCGCCCTGCTGGGTCGGTATGCCGACCGGGTCAGCAATCTGGCGCTGGTGGCGGTGCTCGTGGTGCTGAACCCGCCGGTGAAGTGGGCGATCTACGCGGCGGGCTTCTGGCTCGGCTCCCGGCTCTTGGGACCGGTGCCGGGTGGGCTCGCCGCCGCGCTCTCGCCGTCGACCGGCCCCGAGGTGTTCCTCCGGCTGGTCGTCGGGACGGTGATCGTCGCCGCCGGCTGTGCTCTCGCGGGCTACCTCGCCGCCCGGCGGTTCATCCGCGAACTCGACCGCCGGGAGCTCACGCTGGCCGACACGGTGATCGAGCTACCCTCCGAGTAGCCGGTCGAATGGCAGCCGTTAATTGGCCGGGGGAGCCACCAATCGACCGTGCTCTCTCCGGCAGCGTTCACGCTCGTCTTCGGGCTGGTCGCGTCGACGCTGGCCGGCGTCGCCGGCGTCTGTCGACTCTCGGTCGGCCCCGAATGGCTGCGGACGCTGCGAACCCGGCCGCCGTGGTTCCGTCGACGGCTTCGGGCGGTCGCCCCGTATTTTGTCGGCCTTGCGGTCGTGGTCCTACTCAACAAAGGCCTACAGGGGCCGATCCGTCGGTTTTCGTCGACCTACGGCATCGAGGCGACGCCGATCCTCTACGGTATTGAGGGCGATCTCGTCCACACGATTCAGACGCTGACGCCCACGCCGGCGCTGGCCTACTTCGCGGCGGTCTACACCGTCGGCTACGCCGTGGTGTTGTTCGCGCCGTTGGTGATCTATCTGTTCGCCGAGCGGGCCCGCCCGCTCATGTGGCTCGTCACCTCCTATGCGATCACCTACGCCGTCGCCGTCGGCTGGTATGCCGCGATCGTGGCCTACGGCCCGCGGAACGTCGACCGGTCGACCGAGGCCGCCGCGGCGGGGTCGCCGCTCCTAGAGATCGTCCCCGAGATCACCGTCGTCACCTCGCTGGTGAACTCGAATACGAACGTCTTCCCCTCGCTGCACGCCGCGCTGTCGGTCACTGTCGTCCTGATCGCGGCGTCGACGCGGGCGGCCTTCCGGCGGTGGTTCTACGTTGCTTCGTGGCTCGCGGCCTCGATCCTCGCGGCGACGCTGGCCCTCGGCATCCACTGGCTGACCGACGTGGTTGCCGGTGGGCTGCTCGCGGTCGTTGCCGTGGGTGTCAGCCGGTGGCTGGTCGACCGGTAATTCCGGTGTCGGGAGTCAGATGAGATGCCGGCCTGAAGCCACTCGCGCGACTCGTGTTCGCGGGTGCGACGACGCCGCCAGTTCACACGCGGGCTGGCAGGTAGCCACGACGTGCGAGCGCCACGACGACCGCCGGCATGACGACGAACGCCGTCAGGAGTGCCATTCCCATCCCGAGGGCGACGGCAATCCCGAAGTTCGACAACACCGGGAACTCCGAGAGGGTCAGCACGCCGAATCCGAGCATCGTCGTGGCACCCGACCCCACGACCGGCCGGGCCTTCCGGACGATCGCGGTGCGGATCGCCAGTTCGGGGGGCTGGCCGTGTGTGACCTCTTCGCGGAACCGTTCGTAGATGTGGATCCCGTAGGTGATTCCGACGCCGAGGACGATCGATGCGGTGGTGACCGTAAGCGGGTTCCACGGGACCCCAAGCAGGTACATCCCACCCGCAGTGAGCGCGAAGGCGCTTCCAGCCACGCTCCCGACGAGGATCACCGACTCACGCCCCGACCGGAGGACGAGCCCGAGGAACAACGCCCCGAAGCCGAAGCTCACCAGGGTCGTTCGCGTCAGTCCCGAGGTGACGTTCTCGATCACGTTCCGGTTGAGCACCATCTGGCCGGTGACCCGCGTCTCGTAGCCGGCCGGAAGCGCCGTATCGGCCGTATCGTCGACGTAATCGATCACCGTCCGTTCGGTTTCGCCCTCGATGTCCTCGACGAACACCTGGACGATGAGCCGATCGGGGTGATCGGCCGGGGTAAGACCCAACTGTGGCGGCCGGTCGACCCGTGTTCTGAGATCGAGGTGCGTCTCGAACGGCTCGCCGGCCTCGGTCATCGTATCGCTGGCCGGCCCGGCAGCCGGGATGCCCGTCTCACCGATCTCCATCGCCCGCGGCGTGCTCATCGTCGTTACGATGTGCTCGTGTGATTCGAGTTCGTGTTGGAACGCCTGTTGGTCGGTGAACGTCCCGTGGGTGTAGGCGTCGTCGGTTTCGACGATCACGTACAGCACGTTCGGGGTCGGCACGTCGTCTTCGAGCGCGCGGATGTCCTGACGCTCTTCGATGTCGGGCCAGTAGTCCAGCATGTCCGACC
>JAWOEO010000026.1:0-21177 GCA_046482755.1 Halohasta sp.
CGGCTCGCCGAGGAGACAGCCCCGGTCTACACCGAGCTGCGGTGGTTCGAGACCGAGTACGACGACACGATGACCGAGTACAAGGGTCGGCTTCGAGAGGTCTACGAGGCACTCAACTCGTTGCGTGAGACCCTCGATGAGGACGGCCGGATCTCCGCGGGCCAGCTATCGGATGTCGAGGAGTTGGCCGGCGAGGTCGCCGGCTCGGTCAACGAGCTTCCCAGACCGCAGTTTTCCAACCACATCGACTTTCAGCAGGTCAACGAGGATCGGTTCGACGACATCAGGCGGTTCCGCCGGCGGGAAGACTGGGACCGCGTCGACGACGACCTCCGGCGGCTCGCCCGGGTCTACGGCAACGCCTCGACCGATGCCCGGATCCGGGAGCGCTACTCGCCGAACCCGGTCGACAACCGGCTCTACGACTGGCTCACTCCCGGCGACGGCCGGCGGCTCTTCGAGTTTCGACACGTCAGCGACGACTCCGACGACCACGAGGGTGGGGGGCGACTCCCCGGCCACGGGCTGTATGTCGTCGACGACTCGCGCCGCGAGATCGACGATCTCGACCGGCCGCTAGGCGGCTCCAGATGGGAACTGTTCTCGCGGCTCGAAGGCCTCTTCGACCCGTTTTCCGAATCGGCCGGCCGGCGCTACCGGCTGTTCGGCCGGCTCCACGATATCTCTGAACTCGATGAAGATGAGACGATCGACGACAACGAGACGATCGACCCACAGGAGACCGACTCGGTGACGCTGTTCGTCCAGGAGTTCGTCGACACCGAGACGGCAGCGGCGGCCCACGATGCGGTGATGACCGACAAGGCGACCGAGGACGAAGACGAGTGGGGCGAGGAGACCTGGAAGCAGGTGCTGTACGATTACGACGGCGACCGCTACTACGCCCACTTCCTGCGGGCCGATGCGTTCCTATTCGCCGTCAACCCTACCCAGACCGCCTGGGAGGAACGCGACGAGGATGATGATGACAACGACGATGACGACAGCTGGACCGACCCAATCGACGGGACGTGGCTGAACCCTAATCCATGAAACGAATACTCCAAGCGATCGGTTTCACGACGATGGTGTTTGCAGTCTTCGGTATCGCACTCGGACTCCTCGGCTATATCTCCGGCTCGTGGGCCCAGTCACAGCTGATCACCGACGCCGGCGGGGCCGCCGAGTTCGGCCCCGTCTTCGTCGCGGTCGCCTACCTCCAAACGGCCGTCGTCGTCTTCCTACTGGGGCCGGTTGTCGCCGGCCTCGCGGCGAGCATCCTCGGCTCGCTGCTGTCGACGCCGAAGGCCGGCCTCCTCGCCGGCGGTGCCGCGAGCCTCGTCGGCTTCTACGTGATGAGCGTCATCGCGCTGGCGATCATCGTCCTCTCGAAGGGGCCCGACGCCCAGCAGGCGTTTTCGTTCACGCAGGCCCTCGGGCCGATGTTGCTGGCCGGCATCCCGACGGCGATCATCGGAAGCCTGCTGTCGGCGCTGAGCGCGGCGGCCAACTGACCGGGGCGAACCGTCACCTCTTTGATGACGTCTCACGGCCTCTCGAATATGAAGGGAGTCGCGTCGGCACCGGGTGCCGGCACCGTTCTCAACGCCCTCGCAACCCACCGTGGATCGGCGTTTGCCATCGACGCCGACACCACCGCCACCGTCGACCTCGACCCCTCGGCTGCGGGCGTCGACGGCGAGATCGACGCCGCCCCCGACGGCGACACGCGACTGATCGAACGCTGTGTCGAACTGGTCACCGAGCGGTTCGGCGACGGCGAGGGCGGGACGGTCCACACCGCAAGCGAGGTGCCGATGGCCGCCGGCCTCAAGAGTTCGAGCGCCGCCGCTAACGCCGCGGTGCTGGCGACCCTCGACGCCCTTGACGTCGAAGTGGTCGACCCTGCGGGCGCGAGCGAATTCGACGACGGGGCTGCCGACCCCGCAGCCGAGGAGATCACCGCCGCCGATGCCTGCCGGATCGGCGTCGCGGCCGCCCGCGACGTGGGTGTGACGATCACCGGCGCGTTCGACGACGCCGCCGCGAGCATGCTCGGCGGCGTGGTCGTCACCGACAACGACACCGACGAGCTACTGGCCCGCGAGACCCGCGAGTGGGACGTGCTGGTGTGGACGCCGCCGGAACGGGCCTACAGCGCGGATGCAGACGTCGACCGCTGTGGCAACATCACCGAGATGGCCGAGCTCGTCGAGGAGTTGGCCCTCGATGGCCGCTACGGCGAGGCGATGACGGTGAACGGACTGGCCTACTCCGCCGCACTCGGCTTTTCGACCGAACCCGCAGTGGCGGCAATGCCGCATGCCGAGGGCGTCTCGCTGTCGGGAACCGGCCCCAGCGTCGTCGCCGTCGGCGAGAGCGAGGAACTGGCGGCCGTCCGAGAGCGGTGGGCCGCCCGCGATGGCAGCCTTCTTGAGACGACGACCCGAACCGAGGGAGCATACATCCAATGAGCACGAACTCCGAAGCAAAGAGTCTGGACGAACTGCGCACCGAGATCGAAGACATCGACCGGGAACTGGTCGAACTGATCGCCCGCCGGACCTACGTCGCCGACTCGATTGCGGAGGTCAAATCCGAACTCGATCTCCCGACGACCGACGAGAGCCAGGAGGACAAGGTCATGGAGCGGGCCGGCGAGAACGCCGACACGTTCGACGTCGACTCGAACCTCGTGAAGGCCGTCTTCCGGCTATTGATCGAGTTAAATAAGGTAGAGCAACGAGAGAGCCGGTAGCTCAATCGAGGTCGAGACTCAGTTTTAACGCCTCGTCGACTGCAGCCATCGTGGGTCCGTCGAGTGAACCGACGACCGAGTGAATCCGTTCCCGAACCGAGACAGTCCGAACCTGGTCCAGCCGGATTGACGAATCCTTTTCGAGCGGTGACCTGTCCGCCTCGACGAACACCTCGAACGGATACTCGCGGTAGGTTCCCGTGATGGGCGCGATGATGGTCGTGCTGGAGTTTCGGTTTCCGATATCGTTCTGCATGACCACGGCCGGCCGCGTCTTCTTCATCTCGTGTCCTTCGGCGGGGTCAAGCCGAACGATTGCCACATCGCCCCGTCGCACGTCCGTGCCGTCACTCATCGAGGCGTTCCCACGCTTCGTCGGACGTTTCGCTCCACTCCTCGGCGAGTGCCTCCGCGCTCTCGGAGGCCTCACGATAGGCGGCCGCCAGCTCGTCGTCGTCTGGCCTGTCGGACTCGACCTCGACGACGGCGACGGTTACGCGCTTGTTCGCGTACTCGGTGCCGAGATACACTCGACCTCGGTCGTCCGTCTCGTTCGTTTTGAGGTCCGTTGCGTCGACTTTCATCGAGGGACGGTACGGACCCGCTGCTGATATGTGTTGCCCACTATTACCCACGGACTTCCCGTAGAAGTTACAGAATATAGTATGGATTTCAGCTACCTGAACAAGGTCGAACAACGCGAGAGCCGTTCACCGCTGAGTTTTCGACTTATCGCCCGCCGCTTCAACAGGACGAACCCGACGAAGATGACGACGAACCCGACGCCAGCCAAGGCGTCGACCGACTCGCCCAACACGAGCCACCCCGAGAGCGCCGCGAAGATCGGCACGGTGTAGGAGACGAGGTTGATCTCGATTGCGCCGAGGCGGTCGAGCAACGCGAAGTAGATCACGTAGCCGATCGCGCTGGCGAACACGGCGAGATAGCCCACGGTGACGATCGCACCGGGGGTGACCGTCACGTCGGCCAGCGATTCGGTGGGGAGCCCGAGGCTGATCGCATGGAGCGCGACCGCGCCGAGGCCGGTCGACCACGCGACCGTCCCCTCGGCCGGCAGGTCGCTGTCGGTCCGTTGGACCAGCACGCTGCCGAGGGCGACACAGACCGCCGCCAACAGCACGAACCCCGGCGCGAGCAGGTCCGCGGCCAGCAGGTTCGCGGGATCGGGCCGGGCGACCAGTCCGACGCCGAGAAAGCCCAGCAGGAGGCCGGTCGACTCGACGACATCCAACCGCTCGCCGGGGAGCAGCAGCCGCGAAAACCCCGTTGCGAGCACCGGATTCATCCCGATCAGGATGGCGGCGACGCCGCTTGTCACCCCCTGTTGGCCGACAAAGAGGAAGGCGTTGTAGAGGGCGATGATGAACGCCGCACTGATAGCGACGGTCGACCAGTCGGCGCGGGTGCGGGGTCGCCAGTAGTCCGTAGTGGCCGCGGCGTAGCCGAGCATGCCGACCGCAGTGAGATCGTAGCGGAACGCCGCGAACAACACCGGCGGCATGAATTCGAGGCCCGCCTTGATCGCCATGAACGACGTTCCCCACAGAAACGACAACACCACGAACAGTCCGGCCGCACGGCTACTGTTCATACCGTGGGTTTCGCCAGCGACCAAATAAATCCCTCAGACCCGACCGATCGGGCGGTGAGCCGTGGCACCCACCGGCCCCGCAAAGGTAAACCGGTCGACTGCTTACACACTGGTATGTACGACCGGATCCTCGTTCCCGTCGACGGTAGCGACCCCGCGACGGCGGCGCTCGACCATGCACTGGCTATCGCCGCCCACCACAAGGCGACCGTAGACGTGCTCCACGTCGCCGATACGAACGTCCCCAGTCAGACGCGGATCGGCACCGACGTGGTCGACGCGCTGGTCGAGGAGGGAGCCCACATCGTTGCGGACGCCCGCGAACGCGCCGAGGACCGAGACGTTGTCATCTCCGCGGACGTGGTACAGGGCAAACCCACCGAGGCCATCGTCGCCTACGCCGCCGACAACGACCACGACCTGATCGTTATGGGGAGCCGCGGCCAGCGGAACCTCGGGGAGTACGTCCTCGGCAGCACCACCGACCAGGTCGTCAACCGAACCGACAGGCAGGTGTTGACCGTCCGGGACACCGAGGTTGCGGTCGACTACCCCTACGAGACGATCCTCGTCCCGACCGACGGCAGCGACTTGGCGACCGACGCCGTCGAATTGGGCGGCGAGATCGCCGCTCACCACCGCGCAGCACTTCATCTGCTGGTGGTCGTCGACGAACTCCCGGTCGGGATCGATGCGCCCTCGGCGGCCGCCGAGATCGAGGCCGACGACAACGCGATCCTCCAGTCGGCGCTCGGTTACGTCGACGCTGACACCGATGTCACCACCGCCGTCCGGTTCGGCTCGGTCCGCAACGAGATCACCGACTACGCCGACGGCGTGGGTGCGGACTGCATCGTGATGGGCACCCACGGTCGACAAGGGTTCGACCAGCGGCTGCTGGGTAGCACGACCGAACGCGTCCTGCGGACGACGCCGGTTCCGGTGTTGACGATCGGCGGGAACCGGCAGTAGTCGGTTACTACCGTCGGGTAGCCGATTCCTACTCGTTCACTCGTACTCCCAGAGCCGGTCGACCCGCGAGCCGACCTCTGAGTGCTCCGACCGAAGCGTCTCGACGTCGGTGTTGCCGTTGACATTGATTACGTGGATCTCCCCGCGATCGTCGCCGTAGACGTCCTGAAAGTCGTAGACGACGCCGATGCAGTCGACGTCGTCGGGGATGTCGCTGCTCTCTCGGAGGAACTGGATCTGTCGGTCGACGTTGTACTCGACGAGCCGGTTGATCGCCCCCGCACGACCGATGTCGTCGGGAAGCAGGTCGACCGCGGGTGCCAGTCGGGTTTTCAGGAGGTCGAGACAGTGGGTGATCCCGGCCGGTTCGTCGAGGCCCGTCGTCAGGTCGTCGTAGGTGGCGGTGACGGCCCCACAGCCGGTGTGGCCCATCACGATGGCGGTCTCGGTTCCGGTGTGGGCGATCGGGTAGAGCACGTCGCCGGAGACGACGTCGCCGGCCGGGGTGCGCTGGACGACGCGGTTGCCGATGTTGCTGCAAGTAAACAGTTGGCCCGGCTCGTCGTTTCCCCACGCGTGGTCCTGCAAAACCCGTGAGTCCGAACAGCAGACCGTCACCGCAGCCGGATGCTGGGCGTCCTGCACCTCGTCGAACCGCGCCTCGAACTCCCGGCTGTGGTCGGCGTTCCGAGCCAAGAGGTCGACGACCGTCTCGTTCATACCCCAGCAAGGATAGGGTGTATTAAATCAGTTCACTCTCGTCGCCAAAATCAGGTGGCGATCGAATGCACGCCAGTGAGTGTCTGTCGAAATATAAATACGGTTGATTGGTCTCCGTGCCGTTTCACCACCGGAGTCCCACCGATGTCTTCGACCACAGTTCCTCCTGACGCCCCCACAGAAACCGACTTCGAACCGCTTGCGAACTACGGCTTGATCGGCAACCTCGAAACCTGCGCGCTCGTGAGCCGCCACGGGTCGGTCGACTGGTTGCCGGTGCCACACCTCGAATCGCCCAGCGTCTTCGCGCGCCTGCTCGATGCCGATGGCGGCCGGTTTCGCATCCAGCCAGCCGCCGACTTCGAGTCGACGGTGGACTACTGCGGTCGGACGAACGTCCTCGAAACGACGTTCCGGACCGACACCGGCACGGCCACGCTCACCGACTTCATGCCGCCGCTCGGGGCGACTCCCGACGGCGTCCCTGAACGGGCGCTCTACCGGGGTCTCGCCTGCCGGGACGGACAGGTCGACCTCCGGGTCGCCTTCGAACCCTGGTTCGATTTCGCCCGTGGGCCGACCACGCTCGAACCGACCGACGACGGCGTTCTCGCAACCGGTGCCGGTGCGCGATTGCTCTGCTGGTCGACCGGGAGTAGCCACTCACTAACCGCCGAGGGCGACCGGGCGACCGCGAGGCTGTCGCTCGACGAGGGCGAACAGGCGTGGCTCGGCCTCAGCTATCAGGACGCCGTGGCCCCCTCGACGGCGCGCTGCGAGCAGGCACTCGATGCAACGGTCGACTACTGGCGGGCATGGAGCCACTCCTGTCCCGACGAGGACGACTGCGTCTTCGGCGGCCCGTGGCACGAGTTGGCCGTCCGGTCGGGATTGGTGCTCAAACTGTTGACCCACCACGAGACCGGGGCCATCGCCGCCGCGCCGACGACCTCGCTGCCCGAGGAGATCGGCGGTGTTCGCAACTGGGACTACCGCTACAACTGGATCCGGGATGCCGCTTTCACCGTGCAGGCGCTGACGAACCTCGGCCACGCGACCGAAGCCAGCGCCTACCTCTCGTGGTTCCTCGATATCTGTCAGACCGTCGACCCCGAGGCGATCCAGCCGCTGTACGGGCTCCACGGCGAGCCCGACCTGACCGAGCGGACGCTGCCGCATCTGTCGGGGTACCGCGACTCCGGGCCCGTCCGGATCGGCAACGAGGCCGCCGAACAGCGACAGCTCGACACCTACGGCGAACTCCTGCTTGCGATTTTCGAGGCTACCCGCACCGGTATTTCGCTTCCCGAAGCCGACTGGGCGGCCGTCCGCGGGATCGTCGACTACGTCACCGAGGTCTGGCACCAGCCGGACTCGGGGATCTGGGAAGTGCGCAGTGAACCCCTGAACTTCGTCTTCTCGAAACTCATGTGTTGGACCGCCATCGACCGCGGGCTCGCACTCGCCGCCGAGACCGGCTTCGAGGCCCCGGTCGACCGCTGGCGGGACCACCGCTCGCAGCTCCGGGCGGCGATTCTCGACGAGGGGCTCGATACGACCGGCGCGTACTTCGTCCGCTCCTTCGAGGAGGACGACGTCCTCGATGCGGCGATGCTCCTCGCGCCCTTCGTCGGCTTCCTCCCGTTCGGCGATCCGCGAGTCGAGGCCACGATCGAGGCGATCGACGACCGACTGGCCACCGACGAGGGGTTAGTCTACCGCTACGACGGGATCGACGGCCTCCCCGGCGGCGAGGGGACCTTCCTGTTGTGTTCCTTCTGGCTTGTCGACGCCCTTGCCCTCACCGGTCGGGTCGAACTGGCCGAGCAGCGGCTCGAAGGGCTAATCGCGTACGTCTCACCGGTCGGTCTCCTAGCGGAGGAAGTCGACGGCCAGATGGGCAGCCAACTCGGGAACTACCCGCAGGCGTTCAGTCACATCGGCCTGCTGAACTCCGCGCTCTATGTCAGCCGGGCCAAGGGAATGACTGTCCCCGGTCCCGAACTGATCGGGATCGAACTCGGCGAGGGGTGGACCGTCCGAGACGCCGAGTAGCCACTGGCTAACAGATAACCGCCCTCACCGCTGGAGCCAGTCGAGCCATTCGCCGTGGCCGTGGAACCGCGCCAGTAGCTCGGCGCTGTGGACGCCGTCTTCGTACCGGTATAGTGTGATCGTCGGGGCGGCGATCTCCATCGCCCACTCGCAGGACAGCCAGTAGATGTCGCGGTCGACGCCGAGGGAGGATACGAGATCATACAGATCGGCTCGCTGGGAATCCGAGAGCTGGTAGAGGACGTAGCTGTTGTAGAGACAGACCGGCTGGTCGGCTGGGACGCGGTCGACAACGTCTCCGAGGATCTCAAGCACATCGCCCTCGTGGATCGATGGAGGCTGCTCGGCGGCGATCCCGGCGGCCTGTCGCACGTTCGCCCGCCGAGATTTGTGTTCGGGCCAGATCAACGCGTCGAGCCACTGTCTGTCCTCGGTGTCGGTCACGTCGAGCGGATGGAGGTCGACGCCGCGCCGTGAGCCGACCGGCGGCATCCCGTCGGGGAGCGGTGGCTCGATCCCGCCGCGAGGCTCACACTCGATGTGGACTGGCGATGTCTCGTCCCCAACCGTGCGCCCGTCATACTGGTAGCCGTACCGATCCCACAGCAGATTCAGCCCGGCGCTCGACCCGATCTCGACGAGCCCGAGGGGTGCGCGGTCGACGGCCCGCGAGACGTACTCGAAGGCCGGGAGCAGGCAGGCGCTCCGTCGAACCGTGTTGGTCTGGACCCGACGGGTCGAAAGCAGGTCCCGAATCTCGGCTTCGTACGCATCGCAGAACGTCTTGAACGCCGGGTAGGTGGTGTCGTCGACCGGCCGCGTTTCCCCGTCGACGCTTGGATAGAACGCCGCGAGTCGGTGATCCGGCTGTTCGAACAGGAGGTACTGCACCGCCGCCAGCAGGGCCATCGGGGCAGGCTGTTCCTCGCGGCTGTCGGCGGCCAGCCGACGCAACTCGGGATCGTCGGCGATCCGTAACGACAGGTGCTCGTACAGCGGCGAGGGACTGCCGACACGCCCGCTGCAGTCTTCTTCGGCGAACCGACGAAACTCGCCGGCGAGATCCTCCGTCATACGGTTCGATCACGCGAACCGAATATTAAAAATTCGATGACAGGACCTACGTTTCGCCGTCGTCGGGCGCGTGGTAGTCGTCGACACACGGCCCCCCACCACTCGCGGCATAGGGACAGCCCTCGCAGGTCTCGGGGCCCGGTCGCGTTTCGAGTCCTGCCGCCGACGTGAGCGGGACCGCCTCGCTGGCCTCGTCGACCACCCGGCCGACCCACGCCGGATCGAGGTCGGCAGTGACGTCGACCGGTCTGAGCACTGGCTCGCCGTCGGGGTCGATGTAGCCGACCGTTGCCGTGTCGACTGCGATTTCGAACTCCCGAGCCAAGAGCCACGCGTACGCC
Source organism: Halohasta sp. (assembly GCA_046482755.1). GTDB lineage: Archaea > Halobacteriota > Halobacteria > Halobacteriales > Haloferacaceae > Halohasta. The sequence goes on from JAWOEO010000026.1 coordinate 9,533, forward strand.
GAGAGCTGTCGGATGTGTTCGGTGGCAGCCCCCTCGGTCGGTCGACCCCCGGTCTTCCAGTCGACGAGATGCCACTCGTCATTGCTGCGATACAGCAGGTCGACCGTGCCCGCAACGCGAAGCTCCCGGCCGGTGGTCGGCACGAACGACGAGAGTTCGTACTCGGTGACACACTCGGCTTCCGTCGACTGACACTGCTTGCCGATGTGTGAGGCGTCGACGGCCGACCACACCCGGTGTAGGGACTCCCTAACTCCGGTAGGCTGTGCCTGCTCGTACTGTTCGGCCCGCTCGGAGCCCGCCACTCGGAGTTCGAGTAGTCGGTGAACGACATCACCCCACTCGTCGGCCGCGAGGGCTCCCGGTGTTCGTGTCGACTGCGTGTCTGCGGCGTGGTGGGTCGACCGCTCGGCCTCATCGGTCGCTTCGACCCCCTGCATGTGGCGGTACTGGAACCGCCGTGGGCAGTCGACGAAGTCGGCCAGCGAACTCGCCGAAAGGCCGGTGGGTCGGAAGGGTGGGTGGTCGACTCCTTCGTGGCCCCCGCCCAGTCGCGCCAGCGCGTCGTCGAAGTCGACGCCCGCGGCCGAACCGGGCGACTTGGATGGCAGTTCGTCGACGCCGACCGACACCCGCTGTGAGATCGTGTTCCCGCTTTCGACGTGCCACGAGCACTCCCGGCTGAGGGTGTGGCCCGCGAGCGCGTCCCACCCGGCTGTCGGCTCTAGGGTCTCGTTGAACCCCGCGAGCCACGTCGACCACCGAGCATTGGCGTAGTAGTCGCTGGTCTCGTCGAGCGAGCCGAGTCCGAGGACGACGTGGGATTCCGCGCGGGTGAAGGCGACGTAGGCCAGCCGCCAGAACTCGGCTTCGCGGGCCTCGAGATGGGCGTTCAGGGGGTTGGGATACCGGAACGTACCGGAATCAGTCCGGGCGTCCGACAGCCAGATCGGGCCGGTCGCGTCGGGGTACTCGGGAGTGAAATCGTTGTTGAACCACACCGGCTGCTCGCGGTCGGTGTCGGGGGTCGGGAGGTCGACGCCCGCCGGACTCGCGGTATCGCCGGGACGCGGCCGGAGGGCGAAGCCGTGTCGACGGCTCGCCAGCAGCCGATCGTGTTGGAGCCGGGGGAACGTCGACTGCTTGGCCAGATCACAGAGGAAGACGATGGGGTACTCTTGGCCCTTGGCTCGGTGGACCGTCGTCAGCGTGACCGCGTCGCCGGTCTCGCCGTCGCTGACCTCGGCGGTCGGGAACTGTGGGTCCGAACTGTCGGTGGTCGACCGGAGCCGCCGGAGCCGACGCAGGAACTCCCGGTAGGACAGCAGTTCGTCGACCTCCCACTCGTCGACTACCTCGACGAACTGCCAGACGTTGCCGTACCGCCGAAGGCCGTCGCTGTCGCTCAACAACACCGCATCGAGCCCTGAATGCTGGAGCAGTCGGTGAACGAGTGCCGTCTTCGAGCCCTCCCGCTCCCACCGCAGGTCGGCGCGGAGCGACAGCAGGCCTTCGAGTCGGTGGCGGTCGTCGTCCGGCAGCCTGTCGGGCCAGTCGTCGACCAGCGTTTCGGGGTCGGCCTCGGTGGCCGCAAGCCTTCGGATCGTCTCTTCGGAGACGGCGACCAGCGGCGACCGGAGCAGCCGAAGCAGGTCGGTCTCGGCGTAGGGGGTGGCGAGCCACGAGCAGACGTCGACCAGCAGTTCGATCTCCGGCTGTGCAAAGAGATCGCCGGTCGCGGCCGCCTCGGCGGGAACTCCGTACTCCTCGCGGAGTACCGTGGCGTACTGTTGCATACTACGCCCCGACCGGAACAGCAGCGTGATATCGCCGGGGGTCGGCCGGCGGCGGCCCCCCTCCCGGTCGGGGACGGTCACCGGCGGCTCGTCGACCGCGGGGTCGGTGATCGCCGCGATCGTCTCGCCGATCCGGTCGGCCTCCGCGCTCGCCCAGTCGTCGGCCGCGATATATTCAGTCAGATCGGCGCTGCTGGCGGCGTCGACGTCGAGCACGTGGATATAGGATTCGTCGCTATCGGCCTCCGCGTCGGCCTCCGGATCGCTCCCCCAGGGCGAGCCGTATGGTTCGACCGGGACGTAGGAGGGGGCGTGGTCGCCGATCGCGCCCCGGCCCTCGTCCTCTAGCAGGCGCTGAAAGACGTGGTTCGCGGCCGCCGCGATGTCGGGATGGTGGCGGAAGACGGTCGACAGCGCGTGGTAGCGTACGTCGTCGACGTCAAGATGTGGAATCGGCGTCGGGTCGGGGGCGGCGGCCTTGGTGGTCTCGATGATATCCGCGAACAGCGCCGGGTCGGCCGATCGCCACTCGTAGATCGCCTGCTTGCTGTCGCCGATCAACAGCAGGTTCGCCGACGCTGCATCCTCGCCGGGGCCACCCTCTGGGTCGACCAGCCGCCGGAGCACCGAACACTGGACGGCGCTGGTGTCCTGAAACTCGTCGACGAAGACGTGGTCGAACCGCTCGCCCAGCGTCCGTCGGAACGGGTCGGTCGGCTCGCAGGCATCGAGATAGCTCGCAAGCAGGTGGGCCACGTCGATGAAGGTAAACTGGCCCGCCCGCCGGGTTCGCTCGTCGTACGCCTGCCCGTAGGCGTCCAACAGCGTGGCGAAGGCGTCGATCGCGTCCTCGGTGGCGAAGTAGGTCTCCCGGACGTGGGTCAGTAGCTGTTGGGCGTCGACCGCCTCGGCGGTGAGTTCCGCGTCCTCGTCGACGACGGCCCGGAGGATCCCAATGACATCGTCGACCGTCTCGGGCGGGACCGAGTCGGGCCCCGCCGCCGGGGACCATCCCTCGAACCACCGGTCGCCGTCGCCGCCGTGGCCCGCCGCGAGGCTCTCCCGGAGCGAGTTGGTGGCCTCCGTCGTCGAGATCCCGAACTCCCGGCACTTCTGTTGGGCGGTCGACAACATTGTCTCGACCGACTCCGGCGGGTACTCGCGCCACGCTTCGGTCGGATACGCCTTCGAGAGGGTTCGGAACTCGCTGCGGTGCTCCTCGTGGAGGTCCGCGAAAACGTCCTCGCGGATCGCTTGGAGTTCGAGTCTGTCGTCGACAGTGAAATCCGGCGGGACGCCCACTTCGACGGCGATCTCCCGGAGGAGGTCGCCGAACACCGCATCCAGCGTTTCGATGGTGCTGTCGGTCTCGAGCCACCGGAAGACCTCGCCTGGGAGTTCGCCACCGTGGTCGACGTGGTGCCGAAGCACCTCCCGCAGCCGGGTTTTCAGTTCCGCGGCGGCATCGCGGCCGAAGGTGGTGACGAGCATCCCCGGCAGCGGGTTGTGGCTCTCGCTGGCCTGCCGGACGACGGTTTCGGCGACCGTTGTCACGAGCGTCGACGTCTTGCCGGTGCCCGCCGAGGCGTCGACGACCACCCGACCGGGTCCCTCGAAGTAGCTCGCCAACACCGCCCGCTGGTCGTCGACCGGCGGGTGAGGCGGCTCGTCGTGCTCGCCAAACTGTAGTTGGAGGTCGATGTCGGCCGCTTCGCCGTCGCTGGCTCCGCGGTCTCGACTCATCGGTCACCCCGCCGGTGGGCTGCCGGAACGCCACATAACTCGCGGTAGTCACAGCCCGCACAGCCGTCGTTTTCGACGAACGGCTCCGAGGCGCGGTAGGTGATCGGCTCCTCGGTGGTGGCCATCGAACCGAGGGCGCTGGCTGCCTCCTCGACCCACTGCTCGCGTCGGCTCTCCCAGTCGGTCCGACCGATCCGGGTGAGGTTCGACGCCTCAGACACGGCGTCGGGGAGGGGATTGAGGTCGTCGCCGACGACGATTCCCCGGGGCTCCGTGGGGGCCGCGCTGGTCGGATCGTACACGAGGCTCCCGGCGAAGGTGTCGATGAGTTCGGCTGCGGCCAGCAGCCGGTGGTCGCGGGCGGTGACGTTGCCGGTCGACGCCAGCGACCGGTCGACGATATCTCGGGCAGCCCCCTCGCTGCCGGTGTACCAGACCGGGATCGAGAGTTCCGAGTCCGGCAGCACGTCGACCCGATGGCCGGGCACCCGAAGCTCGTGGCCCTCGATCTCCACTGTCGACGCCGGTTGCCAGCGCCACTCGCGATCGACGCCGGCGGCCAGTTCCTGCTCGACGGCCCGATACTCCCCGAGCAGCGGTTGCATCAGGCTCCGGTCGAGGCCGTCCCGCTTGATCCACGCGGCCAACTGGTCGCGGAACGCTCCGATGCTGTCGTACCCGCTGAGCGCAGCCTGCCGGTCGGCGAGTCGATCGGTCGACGTGAGCAGCCGGCGCAACCCGTTTGTGAATTCCGAGCTGGGGAGTCGACCACCGAACGGTGTGGGCAGATCGGTCGGTCGATCACGCTCGGTGCCGCCACCGCGCAGATACTGATAGAAGTAGTGTTTCAGCTGGCAGTTGGCGTATAGATCGAGTTCGTGGAGCCGGGTCGGCGGCCCGGCGAGGTCGACCAGCAGCCGGTCGCCGACCGCCGAGCCGTCGGGATCGACCGTGGTCGACCACAGATCCGCGCCGCGGTACCGCCGCCGGCGCGGCTCGATCTCCCGTTCGTAGGCCTCGCCGTCGGCCCGCGACAGCAACTCGGCAATCGCTTCTGGGTCAGTCAATCCGGCCGTCGACCGGCCGGCCGACGCCGCCCCCGACGCGATGCCGTCGGGGAACGTCGCCGCCAGCAGTCGCAGCCGGTCCCGCGGGGTCGACGGTCGGCCCACAGCCGTCGGATCGTCGTCACTGGCCGCTGGAAGCCAGTCGTCCATCCCGACTCGGTGGATTTCGGCGTCGCCCCCGGCGGTGTAGGCGTCGACAAACCCCGACCACGCCACCGGTTCGCCCGCCGTGGAGCGGTACTGCCGGCAGCACCAGATCCTCTCGCTGGCCGCGTCGACTGCCGCCCGGAACTCCTCGGCGTCGCCCTCGAACTGGCTCCGAGCCGTCGGCGCGTGGAGGTAGGCTGCGGGCCCGGTTTCGGCCGCGGCAGCCGTCTCCCGCACGGCGGTATAAAAACCCTCGTGGAAGAAGCTCGGCGGGCTCCGCTCGGCGGGGAACTCGCCGGCGGCCAGCCCGATAACGAAGGCGTAGTCGGCGTCGAGATAGTGGGCGTTGGCGGCGTTGACGACCCGGACGGCGTTGCCGTCAGCGTCCCGCGGCCAGTAGGAGGCCCCGCCGCAGACGTTCCGCACTCCCTCGGCGGCCAGCGCCCACCCCGACTCGCCGAGGTCGGTCTCGACTGCGCGGTCGACGTAGCTCTCCACTCGGTCGGCCTCGCTCCGGAGGCGGTCGACGACGCGGCTGTCGTGTTCGGTCCCGAGGGCGGTCCGTCGTGCGTCGATGCCGGGGCCGGTCGGCTGCCGGACCCCGGTGCCGGCGAGCGAGGCGGCGTGGGTATCCAGCAGCGACTCGATCAGGTCGACCACCGCGGCTCCCGACTCGGGTGGCTCCGCGGCGGTGGCCTCGACCCAGTCGACGAACGCGGCGAGCGCCGGCGACTGGTCGAGGGCTATCGCCGCCCGCCAGTCGGCGACCGGGTGGCCGTCCTCGCTGCTGTCGCCGACCGATTCGAGTCTACGTTCGATCTCGGCGACCGTTTCGCCGTCGACCGGCCACTCGTCGGCCGCGTCGGGCCATTCGCCGGCCGCATCCGGCGGGCGGAATCCGAGTCGGAGCGGGTCGACGAGATCCTCGGCCGTCACGGCCTTGCCGTCGTCGACGGCCGCCAGCAGGTCGACCACCGCCCGCAGATACCGGTAGGGGACCGTCCCCATCAGTGGCTGGCGGGCCTCGATATGGGTCGGGATCCCGTGACTCGTGAACACGTCCGCGATTCGGCTCCGGTAGGGGATGGCGTCCTTGGCGGCGACGACGATCTCGCCGGGGGTTGTCGTGGGTTGCGACCGGTCTCCCCCGTCGACCATCCCGGTCAACTCCCGGATCCGACCGGCGACGTGGTCGAGTTCGCGTCGACCATCCGGAGCCTCGATGAACTCGACGTGTGGCAACGAGTCCGGTGGCTCACCCGCCACGGTGGCCATCAGTCCCGTGGTGTGGGGGTGGTCGACAGTGTCGCCCTCGATTAGTTCGGGATCGAGGCTCGTCGACGCCAGCCGGTCGTAGAGCGTCGGTCCCGCACCGGCCTCGGTGCCGAAGACGTAGACCTCGGGCCCCTCCTCAAGCGTGGCGAGCGCCTCGAACAGCCTGAGGGTCGGGTTGTCGAGCACCGAGATCGTGTCGACGGCCACCCACTCGATGTCGGGGTAGCAGTCCCTCCACGTCTCGGCGAGGACCTCGCGGGCCGCGGCCACGAGGTGGCTCCGGGAGCAATACGTCGACTCGGGGAGATCGGCGGTTCGCTGTTGGAGGGCGGTATGGAGTTGGTCAAACGCGGTGAGAGCCTGCCGGGAGCGACCTCCTGCATACGGGTCGCTCGCGGCAAGCTCGTCGGCCACCGCGAGGGCCGCCGCGTGGTCGCTGCCGGCGTCGGTCAGCCGGAAGTAGCGGTCGAGTTCGTGCCACAGCGTGTCCCGAAGCGCCGGTCGACCGGCCCAGTCGAACCCCGACAGGAGGTCGGCGACCGCATCCAGTGAGCCCGATTCCGGGGCGCTGGTGATCATATCGACCACCAGCGCCTCGCCGAGCGGTTGGTCGAGGATCTCGACGTGCTCCGGGCTCTCCCTCTGGCGACGATGGTGGGAACCGAGGAGGGTCCGCGCCGTGTCCTCGATTGTCGAGATGTCGACGGCCGCCGTGGGGATCTCCCGTCGAGCGAGTGCGGCTTCGAGGTTGCCGCCGACGATGCCGCCAGCGACCAGACAGAGCCCCGTCGGTGGATCGGTCGGATCGGACCCGCGGTCGACCCGCGAGTCGAGAAACGACAGCAGTGAGCCGTAGGAAACCGTTACAGACACGATAGCCTACGCGACGGGCGGCGGCCTCATAAATCGTGTCGACGGATCGGCACGCAGGGACCTGCTAAATCAGCGCTCTGACGCGCTCGTAGTACTCGCCGAAGGCGGTGTCGGTCCGCGAGCGCGGCCGGTCGAGGTCGACGTCGACGACCTGCCGGATCGAACCGGGGTTTTTGCCCATCACGACGATCCGGTCGGCGAGTTTCACCGCCTCCTCGACATCGTGGGTGACGAACAGCACCGTCTTGCCGGTCTCCTGCCAGATCTCCAGCAGTTCCCCCTGAAGCATTTCGCGGGTCTGGGCGTCGACCGCGCCGAACGGTTCGTCCATCAACAACAGCGCGGGGTCGATCGCCAGCGCGCGGGCCAGCGCGACCCGCTGTTTCATCCCGCCGGAGAGCGATTTCGGATAGCTGTCGGCGAAGCCGTCGAGGCCGACGAGGTCGATCAAGTGGTCGACTCGCCGGTCGCGCTCGTCGGCCGGAACGTCGGTCTTCTTCAGGCCGAAGGCGACGTTCTCCCGGACGGTCTGCCACGGGAAGAGGTGGTACTCCTGAAACACGATCCCCATGTCGGGCGTGGGTTCGGTGACGTGCTGGCCCTCAAGGCGGACCTCACCGGCGGTCGCGGGTTCGAGTCCGGCGAGGATGCGGAACAGCGTCGTCTTCCCGCAGCCCGAGGGGCCGACGATACAGACGAACTCGCCGGTGTCGACGCCGAAGTTCACGTCCTTGAGGGCCTGGACGGGCCCCTGCTCGCCGTCGTACTGTTTGCTCACGCCCTCGATGCGAACCATCGAGCCGTCGCCGTGGCTCATCGCCATGCTAACACCCGCCGTTGGACCGCGCGGAACGCCGTATCGACAAGGAGGAACATCAGGCTCAACACCAGGATGTAGGTGATCACGACGTCGACCTGCAGGTTGTTCGAGGCCCGGAGGATCCGGCGGCCGATCCCCGGCACGCCGAAGATCTCGGAGGCGACCACCAGCATCCAGCACCGACCGATACCGGTCCGAACCCCAGTCAGGATCTCGGGGGAGGCCGCCGGAATCACGACCGATTTGACGAGTTCGAGATCACCTTTGACACCCAAACTGCGGGCGACATCCAGCAGGTCATCCGAGACACCTTCGACGCCGCCGTAACTGGCATAGAAGTTGATCCAGAAGGCCCCGATGGCGATGATGAAGGCGGCACCGGCGTTGTTGATCCCGAACCACGCGATGGCGAAGCCGATCAGCGCCAGCGGCGGCACCGGTCGGAGCGTCCGAACCACCGGCGCGGTGATGTCGTCGAGCAGTCGACTCCAGCCGAGGGCGACCCCGGCGAGGATGCCGAGCAGGGTGCCGATGACCGTCCCCGGAATCCAGTGTTGGATACTCTGGCCGAGGGCGGTCGTCATCTCGCCGCTGGCAGCCTCGGCAGCGAACGTCTCGGCCACCGCTGCCGGTGACGGGAGGACGAACGCCGGCTGGAACAGCGAAGCGATCCACCACAGCCCGACGAACCCCAGCAGGCCGCCGAGCCCGAGGACCGTCCGCCGAAGGTCGCTGCCGATTCTTGGTCGGTCGACCGTCTCGGTCGTCTCGGTCGTCTGTGTGTGGTCGGCTTGGTGATCGGTTGCCATTACAGGGAGTCGTAGAGTTCCGTATCGAAGATCTGGTCGGTCGTCAACTGTTCGTCAGTCTGGTCGTTTGCGGCGGCGAACTCGGCGAAGATCTCGACTCCCGACCGGATCTCTTCGGGATCGGTGACGAAGTTCGCCAGTGGGCCATCGAGGGCCGCTCGGGCCTGCTCGGCTGCCATGCCGATTCCTTCCTCGACGATGGTGGCCGTCTCCTCGGGGTTTTCAGCGATGAATTCGGTCGCCCGGACGTGCTGCTGGAGGAACTCGCTGGCGACCGACGACTCCCGAACCTCGTCGGTCATCAGCGTCACCGCGGCGGGCTGACCGGGCATGATCTCGCTGGAGGTGCGGAACATCTCGAAGCCGAGGTCCTCGCTGCCCACGCGGGTCGGCACGGGCTCCATGATCGAGGTGCCGTCGACCTCGCCGTTGGCGATCGCCTGGAACACCGCGTTCGCGCCGTTGATCTCGGTGATCTCGACGTCGGCTTCGGGGTCGACGTCCTCCTGTTGGAGCCAGTAACGCAGCAGGACGTCCGGTACAGATCCCTGTGGGAAGGTGCCGAAGGTGAACTGTTCGCCGTGTTCCTCCTCCCAGACCCCGAAGGCGTCGCTACCGTGGTCCTCCCAGAGCGAACTGAGCTGTTGATCGGCTACGATCGCCATCGGCTCTTTGATGTTGGCAGCCGTTACCTTGGCCGGGATGCCGCGGTCGATAGCAGTCATCGCCGGGACGACGCCGAACATGGCGATATCGATGTCGCCGCTGGCCGAGGCCCCGACGATGTCCGGGCCGTTGGTGAACTCCTGGCTCTCGATGGTCGCATCCACCTCTTCGAGGTAGCCCTCGGATTCCATCACGTAGTACTGGAGATCCGGGAAGATCGGCATATGCGCCACTGTGAACCCACCACCGCTGCTACTGCCCCCACCGAGACAGCCTGCGACGCCGACTGCGGCTGCCGAACCGATGCCCGCGAGATACGACCGCCGAGACCGGCCGTGACTTCGTTTCGTCATTGCGGGTTGGTTGTCCGTCCAGACGCATCATCCGGCGGGTTTCGGTAAGCCCGGAATCTACCAGCGACAGTCGATTTGGCTCCGAACCAACCAGTCAGGCAGTGTCGACCCGAAAACCTGCCGAATACGTTCTCTCAGTGAGTCATACATACCGGCAATACCTGATCCGTTCGCGTGTATGATATGTCGTCGACCGAGCTACGGCCATCGCGGATGATCGCCCGGCTCGAAGGGCTGCTGGCGAGGCAGAACGGCCGGGTTTATTTTTCTCGTCACCTGTAGTGTTCGTATGGAGATTATCGAGCGCGGGGCTGCGGGGTCGGCCCGCGTCGCAATCATCGGCGGCCTCCACGGCGACGAGCCGGCCGGCGAGCGGATCGTCCGCCGACTCGCCGAGGCGCTTCCGGCTCCCGCGGAGGCCGCAGGCGAGGGGCTCGTACGGCTGATCATCGCCAACGAACCGGCACTCGAGGCCGGCGTCCGCTACACCGATACCGATCTGAACCGGGCGTTCCCCGGCGATAGCGACAGCGACGAGTACGAACGCGCACTCGCCCCCCGAATCGTCGAGGCCGTCGACGGCTTCGACGCCGTCTTCGCGATCCACACCTCCCACAGCGTGCCGCCGCCGTTTGCGATCTACAGCGAGCTCACCGACTCGGTTCGCCGGAGCCTCACGGGGATGCCCGTCGACTACGTCCTTGATGCCGGTGGACTGCGGGGGACGACGCTCGATTCGGTGGTCCCACACACCGTCTCGGTCGAGGTGGGCCGCCAAGGGAGCGAGGAGGCCGTCGCCTTCGGCCTCGAAGCCACCCGTGCGTTCCTCCGGGCCCACGGTGCGCTGGTCGACGAGCCGCCGACCTACAGCCCGGTGACGATCGTCGAAGGGCTCGAAGAAGTCCCCAAGGGCGGCGGCGAGCCACACGTCAACTACGCCAACTTCGAGGAGATCCCCGAAGGCGAGGTCTTCGCCAGCGACGACGTCTACACCCACCGCGTCGACGAGCCGGGCATCGTCCCGGTGCTCGCCAGCGAACACGGCTACGAGGAGATTTTCGGGCTCTACGGCCGGCTCGCCGGCACCCTCGACCCCCAGCCGACCGAGGAACGGTCCCCGGAACCGTAGTGCTCCCGCGAGGAGTTAGTCGTCAGTCGACGCCGACGTGGCGGTCTCGTACTTGCTGTTGAACTCCTCGACGAGTCGGGCCATTCGGGCGTACCAATCGTTCAGGAGCCGCTGCATGTCGTCGGCGATCTCGTCGGGATCGGTCGGCCGGAAGACGTGGCAGTAGCCGCCCTGTTCGTAGTTGATCTGTTCTTTCTGGACGAACCCGGTGTCGATCAGCCGCTGGACCGACCGGTAGGCCGTCGACCGCTCGCGGCCCACTTCCGTGGCGATCTCGTCGACGGTCAGCGGCTCGGCGTGATCGGTCAAACAGACGAACACCTCCCTGTCGAGCCGCTTGAGCCCGAACATACACTCCAACAGCCCCTCACAGACCATCTCCTGGTCGAGGTATTCCCTGATTGCATCTACCATGGCAGACGTGTGGGTACGGCCGCGCCACGTATAAGTTTGTATGATTGGTACAATACTGTAACATCGTACAGGACTAGTTCGCATCGTGCAGCGTCGACTCCGGTGGTTGCGGCACTGGCTGGGCGATGATCTATTCGTTGGAAAACTGCTCCGAGGCCTCTCGGAGCTGCACGATTCTCAGGGCACACATCGATACCGCACAGAACCAGCATCGAACCGCCGGTTTCCCGATGTTGAGATCATACACAATAATTCAGAATCCAAAATATATACTATATAGTCTCCAGATACTGCTACCAAATGCGGTAATTCTACCGTTTAAATCTAAATTCCAACAGCAACGCTAGGGTTGTGTAACATTTATATGTGTGCGGCCATTCGGTGGTGGTAATGAGTGTCAAGGGGGTGTCGGTCTGAATTACGGCTATATAACGGGTCGACGCTGGCTCAGTTACCACGGGTCGACCCGTTATATAGCCGTAATTCAGACCGACACCCCCTTGACACTCATTACCACCACCGAATAGTCCCACACATATAAATGTTACACAAC
>JAWOEO010000097.1:0-3226 GCA_046482755.1 Halohasta sp.
CCGTCGTCGGGTCAGCGCTGTAAAATGACTTCTGAATGCGGGGCGCTAGCTCCCGCTGGACTTCGTATCCGCACGATGTTCGCTAATGAGTTCGTCGACCATGCTCGCCTTCTGTTCGCGTTCCCGCTCCTCGGCCCGCCCCTCCCAGTCGGCGATCACGGCCTCGATCTCCTCGTCGTCGACGACCGCCAGTTCGTCGATCTCCTGAATCGACACGTCCTCGGCAGGGCCGACCGGAATCCCGGCCTCGAACAACACTTCGTCGGCCGCATCCGACAGCCCGCCCTCCCGCAAGACGACCCGCGGTTCGATCTCGACCACCCGCTCGGCGGTGCTCCGCCCGGCCCCCGAGGCGTCCCGGAAGTAGATGATGTCGCCGCTGGTGAGCCCGACCTCCTCGTCGGTCGCCTCGATGGCCCGCTTTGTGAACTGCTCGACCATCTTCACCGAGACGAGGTTCCGGTTGCCAGCCACTGCGTCGACGTTCGAGTGGTCGAGCTTCCAGAGTTCCTTGAGCCGATCTAACTTCGATTCGAGTTCGTCGGCCCGCTTGATGGCTTCGTCGCGTTCACGCTCCAAGCGGTTGATCTCGCGGTTGCGCTGGGAGATCTCACGGCGCTCCCGTGCCTCCCGGCGCTCCTCGCGGCGGGCCTCCGAGAGTTCCTGTTTGTACTCCTCGATCGTCTCCTCGCGGTCGTCGAGTTCCGCTTCGAGTTCCTCGGTGTGGCTCTGGAGCCGGTCGACCTGATCTTCCAACTGCTTGATCCGCTGTTCTTCCTCGGAGAGCTCCCGCACTTCGTGGGTCGACTTCTCGCCCTCTCCCTCATCGTCGTCCGACAGCTCTCGCAGGGCGGCCTCGACTGACGCGCCGCCAGCGACGACGTGGGCGATCACCTCCTCGCGGTCGAACTGCCGAGGGGTCTTCTCTACGATCCGGTCGAACTGGTCCTCGTGGTCGTCGTAGGCATAGAGGGCTGCGGCCATCGCGTCCCGTTCGTGGTCGTTCTCGTACTCGTGGTCCCGCGTCCGGTGGACCTTCTCGTCGACCGGGATGTCGCTCGGCGGCACCCAGCGCGTCGCATCGAAGCTCCGCCGGAACTTTTCGACCGTCTCGGGCATCGGCGTCACGTCGGCGGCGACGATCAGCGGTCGACCGCGGTCGATCAGCCACTCGATGAGTTCGGCGGTGTCGGCCGTCCGGCTCGAAAACCGATCGAGTACGCGGCCGTCGAGCGAAACGACCGCTGCCGCCGTGGTCGTGCCGGGGTCGATACCCACGATCACTCGATCCCGCCGCTTGACGAGGGGTTCGTAGCTGATCCCGTCGCGCCGTTCGCGTTCGATCTCGATCCGCGTGTCGCCCGCCCGGTGGGTCGACACCGGCAACTCGGTGGGCGTCGCCTCGACAGTAAAGATCGCGTTCGAGTAGCCGCCGTACTTCTCGGTGGTGTCCTTCTCGAACTCCAGGTTCGCCTCGGAGAGCTTCGACTCGACTTTCTTCGCCATCCGCTTGACGCTACCGTGGATGCGGCGGGTATACCGATCTTGGCTCCAGCCGCCCTTGCCGGTCGACCGGCCGCGGGCGACCTTGACAGTGGTCGTGTTGGTAAACGCCGAGACCTCACAGCCGACGTTGGCCGCCGCGAGTCGGGCGGCGGCCTCGGCCTCCTTCATCGGTTTCTTGCCGTAGGGGACGCCGTGGCGGGCCGCAACCCGCGACAGCGGCTCGGGCCGTTCGTCGCCGGTCACCTGCACGAGCGTGGTCGACGAGGGGAGTCTGCGCAGAAACCCGACGAGTGCGTCTTTGTCCTCGGCGAGTTCGTAGGCGTTGTCGGTCGCCAGTAGCCCCGGCTCCTCGGATTTGATCAGTCGACAGAGTTTGCGGAACGAGACCACGTCGCGGTCGATCTGGCCGTCCTCAAGGACGGCGAGCGCATAGGAGGGCGCATCGCCACGAATGTCGCCGCTCTGGATGTCGACGCCGAACACCGGCCCGTCGAGTGCGTTCGTCCGGACGGTCACACTCCTGATAGAACCGCAGGCAGTAAATACTCCACGCCGCGGGGACTACTCGGCGGTCGCCGGGGGCGTGTCGTCGACCCTGCTGGTAGTAGTCAACACCCGCGCCGCGTTTGCAACTCCGGTCCCCATTTCGGGGCCCGCTTTTTTGACGAAGGCGTGGTACGACAGCGTCGCCGGAAGCTCAGCTCTGGGTCGACCGGCCGCGAGAATCACCGGCAGTGTCGGCCGCTCGTGCCGGACCGACTGGTGAAAGGCTTCGATACAGTCGGGTGAGAGTTCCGTATCGAGGACGACGCAGTCGACCGTGCCGTCGGCGAGCCGTTCGCGAGCCGCCGAAAGCGTCGACACCGATCGCACGCGCATGGCTGGCGACCGGCGCACTGCCGCGGCCGTATACTCGTCGAACAGGCTGTCGTCGGTGACCACGAGCAGTCGAACCGCGGGGGTGACCGTCATATATAGTCGGTGGCTACCGCGGACAAAAGACACTGCTAAGAGCCCTATTGTGGGCACTATAGACGTCCCAACACCGGGTAGTCGACGCCTACTCGTCGGGATAGGGCACCTCGACGGTCTGCCCGTCGGTCGCGACGAAGACCTCGCCGTCGAAGGCGGCGTCGGCCTCCCGTTCGATGGGCGAGGGATCGGCTCCGTACCGCGAGGAGATGTGAGTCAACGCGAGCCGCTGGGCACCGGCGCGGGCGGCGATTTTGCCGGCTTCGCCGCCGGTCGAGTGGGCCGTCTTCCGGGCACGGTCGGCGTTGTCGGCCGCGAAGGTGCCGTCGTGGATCAACAGGTCCGCCTCGGCACCGATCTCGACAGTCGCGTCGACCGGTCGCGTATCGCCCGTGTACACCACTTTCCGGCCGGGTCGTGGGTCGCCGACGACTTCCGCGGGGTCGATGACGCGGCCGTCGTCGAGTTCGACCGACTCGCCCGCGTGGAGTCGACCGTAGGCCGGACCCGGCGGAATCCCAAGCTCTTCTTCGGCCTTCTCGCGGTCGAATCGGCCGGGGCGGTCATCCTCAATCAGGGCATAGCCGACCGCGTTGGTCTGGTGGTGGGTCTGAAAGGCGCGGACCTCATACTCGTCGGCCTTGAGGGCGATATCACCGGCACTGACTTCGACGATCTCGACCGGAAACGCCGGGTTGTAGTCGCCGACAGTAAGGAGTGTCTCGATGTCGTGGCCTGTCCCCTGTGG
>JAWOEO010000131.1:0-23400 GCA_046482755.1 Halohasta sp.
TCGGTGGCCTGCTCGCGGAGTTCGGTCGCGGCGGCTTCAAGCGTCGACTCGGTTCGGCCATTGATGACGACGTCGACGCCTTCACGAACGAGAGCGGTCGCGGCGGCTTTGCCGAGCCCACGGCTGGAGGCGGTGACGAGTGCGGCGTTACCGCTGAGTTTGAGATCCATACCGGCAGTTCTGCAAGCGTCGGAATAAGCGTTGGTCGACGACCGGTAGTCAGTGACTACTCATCGTCGAGGGCCTGCCACGAGAGCCGTGGGTTCCGCGCTGCACTCACCTGATCGATTCGGCTGGCAGTGGTTCGCGATGGCGCAGTCTCGATTGCCTCGTCGGTGTCGCTGTAGGCAGCGTTGAACGCCTTGGCCAACTGATCGAGCGTCCGCTTGCTTTCGATCTCGGTCGGCTCGGTCAACATGGCCTCCGGCACCATCTCGGGCCACTTCGTCGTCGGCGGATGCGCGCCGAAATCCAACATTCGTTTGGCGACATCCGCAGCATCGCGGTCACCCGCTGTCGCCGCAAACTCGTGGTGGAACGGGCCGTATGGGACGTCCATCTCCAGCTGTTCGGCGAGGTAGTTGGCGTTTAACACCGCCTTCGCACTGGCATCCGAGAGGCCGTCGTCACCCAACCGAGCGATGTAGGCGTAGGCCTTGATTAACACCAGCCAGTTGCCCGCAAAGCCGTGGACCTTGCCGATCGAGTAGTCGGGCTCGAAGCGTTCGTAGTCGCCATCCTCGGTTTTTTCGATTCTAGGACTCGGCAGGAACGCGGCAAGTTCGTCGACCACGCCCACAGGTCCGGCTCCCGGCCCGCCGCCACCGTGGGGGGTGGCGAACGTCTTGTGGACGTTGTAGTGCATGATGTCGAACCCCATGTCGCCCGGTCGACCGCGACCGAGGAGGGCGTTGAGGTTCGCACCGTCGTAGTAGAGCAGCCCTCCGGCGTCGTGGACCGTCTCGGCAATTGCGACGATGTCGCGCTCGAAGAGGCCGACCGTATTCGGATTCGTGAGCATCAACGCCGCGGTTTCCTCGGAGACGGCGGCCTTCAGGGCCTCAAGGTCGACGCGCCCGCCCTCGTCGGAGGGGAGTTCGACCACGTCGTAGCCCGCCATCGCGGCAGTGGCGAAGTTGGTGCCGTGGGCCGACGCCGGGATGATGACCTCGCTGCGGTTGTTGCCGTGGTGGTCGTGGTAGGCTTTGGCGACGAGGATGCCGGTGAACTCACCGGCTGCGCCTGCGGGCGGCTGGAGCGTCACTGCGTCCATCCCGCCGATGGTAGCGAGGTACTCCTGCAAGCCGTAGAGCAGCCCGAGAGTCCCCTGTGCGCTGTCGGCCGCCCGGTCGGGGTGGATCGCCGCGTTCGGATCGGCCGCGACGTCCTCAGTGAACTTGGGGTTGTACTTCATCGTACAGGAGCCCAGCGGATAGGGGCCGCTGTCGACTCCCCAGTTCATCTGCGAGAGCCGGGTGTAGTGGCGGGCTAACTCCGGTTCCGAGAGACCGGGCAGGGTGAGATCGTCGCGGGTGAGGTCCTCAGGGAGCGGCGAGTCGGGTTCGTCGACTGCCACGGTCGTCGTGTCCTTTTCGGCCAACAGCGGTTCGTGTGTGTCGCCCTCGGTGTACCGGGCTTGGTCGTAAATCATTAGGCGGCCTCCTGTAAGGCGTCGACTAACTCGTCTGTCGCGTGGGCGTTGGTCTCGGTGATACAGAATTGGAGCAGTTGATCGGCGACGACGTGTACGGCGAACCCCTCGGCTTCGAGCGCCGCGGCGACCTCGTCGGCCGGCCGGTCGCACCGGGCGACGAACTCCCGAAAGTGGTGGCGGTCGTGGATCGGGGCCTGATAGCCCGCGATGTCGTCGACCCGATCGGCCAGCGCGGCGGCGTCCCGCACACAGTCCTTGGCGAGGTCGACCAGCCCGTCGGGACCGAGCGACGCGATGTGCATGGCCGCACGGAGGGCGACCCATGCCTGATTGGTGCAGATGTTGGAGGTCGCCCGTTCCTTGCGGATGTGCTGTTCGCGCGTCTGGAGGGTGAGCGTGTAGGCCCGGCGGTCGGCGGCGTCCTCGCTCACGCCGACCAACCGACCCGGAACCTGCCGGAGGAACGCCTCGCGGGTCGCAAAGATCCCCAGTCCCATCCCGTAGCTGGTCGACAGGCCGAGGACATCTGCCTCGCCAACGACCACGTCCGCGCCGACGCCGGCTGGCTTTTCGAGCAGCGAGAGGGCGACGAGATCCGAGCCGAGACAGAACAGCGCCTCAGTGTTGCTGGCGATCTCGCCGATCTCACTGAGACCCTCCTCAATGGTGCCGCGCACCGTCGGGTTTTCGGCGTAAATCATCACGGTCTCCTCGTCAGCGAGGTCCGCGAGCGCCTCGCGGTCGACGATACCGTCGTCCATCGGGTAGGACTCGACGACGAGCCCCGCGCCGTCGACGTAGTTTTCGAGCACTGATCGTTTCCCCTCGCGGAGGAATTCGGGGACGAGGATTCGGTGGCCGCTTGTCGACCGGACGCGATCAGCGAGGAGGGCAGCCTCCGCGAGGGCGGTGGCGGCGTCGTACATCGAACAGTTCGCTACGGGGAGGGCGGTGAGTTCGACCAGCATCGACTGGTACTCGAACAGTGCCTGGAGAAAGCCCTGTGTGATCTCGGGTTGGTACTGGGTGTAGCTGGTCAGGAACTCCGCGCGATCCGAGAGGTGGTCGACGATCGAGGGGACGTAGTGGCTGTAGTGGCCCCGTCCCATGAACTCGGTGAGGTCGGCGTTGCAGGCGAACAGCCGTCGGAGGTCGCCCCGGACCGCCTGCTCGCTTCGTGATTCGATGCCGTACTGGCCGTCGAAGGCGACCGCCGGGGGAATGTCGAAGAGGTCGGCCTCGGTGTCGACGCCGATCGATTCGAGCATCGCGGCGGTCTCCGCGTCGGTGTGTGGAGCAAACGGGCTCCCGTCTGTCTGTGTCATTGGAGGAGGGTGTTATGTGATCTGCTCGCGGTACGCCTCGGCCGACAGCAATTCGTCGAACGCCGCCCCGTCGCTCGGCTCGACTTCCAGCATCCAGCCCTCGCCGAAGGGGTCGTCGTTGACGAGTTCCGGCTGCTCGAACAGGGCCTCGTTGACGGCCGTGACCTCGCCAGAAATCGGAGCATAGAGGTCCGATACTGCCTTGATCGACTCGACGACGCCGAAGGCCGATCCGGCCTCGATGGCGTCGCCGACCGCGGGGAGTTCGACGAACACCACGTCACCGAGTTCGTCTTGGGCGAAGTCGGTGATGCCGATCCGGGCCGGCTCGTCGGTGGTCGTCCATTCGTGCGATTCGAGATACTGTAGCGCGTCGGGGACATCGAAACTCATCTGTGGTGGATGGTGACAGTTGTATAGCGAGCACTATGAGGACGTCGACCGGAACGGCAGGGCGGTGATTGCGGCGCGTTTCTCGCTGCCCCGGACGACGATCCCGACCGGCGTGCCGGGCTCGGCGTGGTCGACCGTGACGTAGCCGAGGCCGATCCCCTCGTTCAGGGTCGGACTCATCGTCCCCGAGGTGAGCTGACCGATCGGCTCGCCGGCGTCGTCGACCAGTTCGTACCCCTCACGCGGGACGCCACGATCGAGCATCGTGACGCCGACGAACTGCTGGTCGACGCCAGTCGCCTGCTGGTCGGCCAGCGCGTCACGGCCGAGGAACTCGGAATCGAGGTCGACGGTGAAGCCGACCCCGGCCTCGTACGGCGTTCGCGGCACCGATTCTGGATCGAAGTCCTGGCCCGACAGCAGGAATCCGGCCTCAATTCGGAGGGTATCACGGGCACCGAGCCCGCAGGGCTGGCAGTCGAAGGCACTCCAGACGGCCTCCGCAGCGGCGCTGAGACAGAGGATTTCAAAGCCGTCCTCGCCGGTGTAGCCGGTCCGGGCGATCCGGCACTCACAGCCGGCGATCTCACTCGTCGTGTGTTCGAACCGCGAGAGGTCGGTCACTGACTCCTCGGCGACTGCCGCGAGGCGCTCGGGCGAGTCGGGACCCTGCACGGCGACCATCGCCCACTCGTCGGTGACGTTCTCGACCGTCGCATCAAGCCTCCACTCGTCGCGGTGGTCGACCCACCACTCGGTGAACTGGGCGTCGTGGCCCGCATTCGGAACGAACAGGTAGGCGGCCTCGCCGTCGCGGTCGGCCAGTCGGTAGACCACGGTGTCGTCGAGGATAACGCCGTCCTCGCGGGTGATACAGGCGTACTGGGCCTCACCCGGCGCGAGCGCGTCGACGTCGTTCGTCGTGAGGCGATCCATGAGCGTGGTTGCGTCGGGGCCGCCGACGCTGAGCTCGCTCATGTGGGAGACGTCGAATCGGCCGACTGAGTCGCGGACGGCGGCGTGTTCGGTTCGGATCGAGTCGAACTCGACGGGCATCGCCCAGCCGCCGAACTCGGTGACCGAGGCCCCGGTGGCCGCATGCACCTCGGCCAGCGGCGGGTGTCGTCGGGCCATATCCCTCCCTCGCGTCCACGCAAGTAAGGTGTTGGTATCAGTAGAACTGACTGTTCGTGTCCGTTAGGCCGCGAGGACGACCGGTTCGACCCGGCTGGCGCGCCAGACGTTGGCGCGGACGCCCGCCCGGTCGAGCTGGAGGGTTACCGAGTCGCCGATCTCGCGGGCGGCCAACTCACGGCGAAGGTTCTCGTTATCGTACTCGACGAGCTGATAGGTACTGTTCGTTGTGGCGTCGACGACGGTCATCCCACCGTGTTCGTTCATGTCTGCGACGACCGTATACGACTGACCGCTGTCGTCCGAAGGAGGCTGCTCCATACCCTGTAAGCGCCGAACTGACGGATAAAACCCCTGATATTCAGGGTATGTGTTGTTTTACATGACAAACGTTCCACTCGCGGAAAGAGTCGTGCCAACACGTCTCATTCCGGCCCGAAGGCCGGCGGCGGTCAGTGTGTGAGCGGCTGGTCGAGGGCGGCCGGCTCCGTCCGGGGGACGTCGACCCCGCCGGCGACGTCGACGGCCTCCCAGGCATCGCCGCGGGAGCCGAGCGGTTCGAGCCAGACCCGAACCATCGAGCCGGCGGCGGCCATCGAGAGGGTCTCCCGCACCTCGGCCGTGGCGTAGGCGACGACCTGATAGGTCCGGCTGCCGGTCACCGCCGACAACGTCAGCCCCCCGTGGTCGTTCATCGGTCGGTCGACGACACACGGCGTATGAGGGGTGGTGCGTGGGACCATGTGTTTATCATTATTAATCCTTGGTAATAATACTGTCGACGGAATCGGTTCCGGTCGTGGCTGGCGAGGCAGGCAGCAGGAGCAAACGGCACGTCTATACGGACCGGCGGTCGACTGATGGCCAATGTCGTCTGTACGCGAGGAGGCGCTCGATGGGGTAGGGCTGTTCGTCGACGGGCCGAACGTCCTGCGGGAGGAGTTCGACGTGGATCTCGACGATATCCGCGAGGCCGCCGCCGAGACGGGTCGGCTGGCGACGATCCGGCTCTACGTCGACGAACACGCCACGCCCGGCCTGATTCAGGCCGCCGAGGCCCGCGGGTTCGAGGTAATCGTGACGAGTGGAGATGTCGATGTGAAACTCGCAGTCGACGCCGCCCGCTTTGCGGTCGAGGGCCGCGGGGATACGGTCGCCATCTCCTCGCGGGACACCGATTTCAAACCCGTCTTCGAGGTCGCCAACAACTGCGGGCTTCGCACGCTGGCGATCGCACCCGGCAGTCACGGCCGGTCCGACGCGCTGCGGAACGCGGCGACAAAAAGTATCACGCTCGACGACGAGGAGTAGGTCGACGACGGGGCCGGTCAGACCGGTGTTCCGAAGGCGTACACCGTCTGGTGGCTCGTCACCTCGAGTTCACAGAAGTCACCGGGTTCGAGGCCGTGGTCGGCGGCGTTCTGGACGATGATCTGCCGGTAGGCCCCGTCACGACACTTCACCGAGTCGCCTGTTCCGTCCTGAACCACGAGTACCTCCTGTGTGGTGCCGACCATCGCCTCGTAGGCCTCGGCGACGATCTCCATTTTGAGTTCGGACATCTCCTTCGAGCGTTCCTTCTTGAGCGTCCCGCCGAGCCCCTTCATCTCGGCGGCGTCGGTGCCGGGGCGCTTGGAGAAGCGGGTGACGTTGAGCTTTTCGGGCCGGACCTCCCGCAGTAGGTCCATCGACTGCCGGTGGTCGGCGTCGGTCTCGGTGGGGAAGCCGACGATGAAATC
Organism: Halohasta sp.; assembly: GCA_046482755.1. GTDB lineage: Archaea > Halobacteriota > Halobacteria > Halobacteriales > Haloferacaceae > Halohasta. The sequence goes on from JAWOEO010000131.1 coordinate 6,246, forward strand.
CGTCGACAGCGTCCAGTAGTCGAGCCGCTCGTCGAAGGCCGCAACGACCTCGCGGAACTTCCCGACGCGGTGCTGGCGGCGCATCTCCTCCAAGACCGCGTCGCTGCCCGACTGGACGGGGGCGTGAATGAAGTTGTAGAGCTTCTCGTGGCGGGCGAAGACGTCGGCGAGTTCCTCGTGGATCCCGTGGATGCCGCCGGGGTTGGCCATCCCGAGCCGGACCCGGAACTCGCCGTCGATCTCCGTACAGATCCGATCGAGGAGTTCGGGGAGCTTTCTGTCTCCCTTGTCCCAGCCGTAGACCCCGGTATCCTGTCCGGTGATGCGGATCTCCTTGGCCCCGGCGTGGACCAGTGCGCGGGCCTTCTCGACGTTTTCCTCGACCGGGGGGGAGTCGACCCGGCCGGTGGCGAACTTGGTGATACAGTACGAGCAGTTGCTCATACAGCCGCGGGCGATAGGGAGGATGCCGATCTTGCCGTCCAACACGGGTTCGGTGTCGGGGGTGACGGTCGGACACTCGCCGTTGAGGACGGCGTCGGGCACCTCGTCCCAATGCAAGATTTGGGCGTCGACGCCGGCCTCGCGGAACTCCTCGCCCTGTGCGAGGGCCATACAGCCGGTGACGATCAGGTCGGCGGTTTCCTCCTGGAGCTCCTCGGCCCGCCGCAACATGTTGCGTTCGGTCTTTTCGACGACCGTACAGCTGTTGAGAATGGCGACATCGGCGTCGTCGAGACTGTCGGCGGGGTAGTGGCCGCCCTCGCGGAGCGCCTGCTCGATGCGGCGGCTTTCACCCTGGTTCGACGTACAGCCGTAGGTCTCGATATGATACGTGGCCATTCAGCTATCCGTCTTTGCCGCCGGGCCAGCAAAAGGCCGACGGTCCGCGGTGACCGGCGGCCGGTCGACGGTCGATCACGCCGCCGACTCGCCCCGCAGGCAGTGGTTCACGACCGCCCCGAGCAACACGACGTAGCTCCCGAAATAGAGCCAGACAAGCAGGACGAGGATCGCCCCGAGTGCGCCCGCAACGTCGGGGTTGGCGACGTGCTGGACGTAGGCCTGAAAGAGTCGCTGGAGCAGGGTCCAGCCGACTGCGGCGACCACCGCGCCCGGCAGTGCTCGACGAGTCGACATCGGAACATCCGGAAACAGGTAGTAGACGGGGAGGAAGACGGCCGTCAGCCCGACGACGAGAGCGACGACGCTGAGGACGTCGACGAAGGGAACCTCCGAGCGGATCGAGAGGCTCGTCGCACCGACCGCGGCGACGAGTGCCGTGAGCAGCAGCAGGTAGGCGACGAGCGCGTAGCGAAGTTGGCGGAGCAGTGAGTTGGTCGACTGGGTCCCGTAGATCGACGCAAACGCGGTCTTCAGCGAGCGAAACAGTTCGAGCGAGCCCCACAACAGGACGAGGAGGCTGACCGCGGAGGTCGCCGTCGACGAGAGTTCGCTCTGGATCGCCCCTGCCAGCAGTTGCTGGGCCGCCGACGGGAGGACGGACTCGGATGTGGTCAGCACCTCGGTGGCGAACCCCTGCCCACCCACAAAGGCGACGAGCAGGAAGACCGAGACGAACAGCGGCAGCAGGGAGACGAACGCCTGATAGGCGATGCTGCTGGCCATGAAGCTGAGGTTCACCCGGCGGTACTCGGCGTAGAACCGCCGCGCCAGCGGCCGGATCGCTTCGAGAACATCCCCAAGCACAGCCAGCAATCTCACACCCGCAGGAGGGCGGCGGCAGGCAAAACAGGTCCGGCCGTCGACCCGACAGGCCACCGCCGACCGCCGATCGTCTCGCGTGTCGACCTGTCGGTCGGTGGCCGAAGCGTTGAGGCGAGTTCACGCCGACCACTCGGTATGAGCCACGAGCCCACGCCGGGCGTCGAGTCGGAGGCCGACAGCCAACCAGCATCGACCGACTCACGGGAACCCGACTGGGTCGCCGAGTCGACCGAGCCGAGCGAGGGGATCTCGCTCGTCGACCCGCTGTTGTACGCGCCGCTGCTGCTGGTGGGGACGGTACTCGTCGTCATTCCGGAGCCGGCGACGACACTCCTCGGCGTCGGCTGTCTCGCCGCCGGAATCGGGCTGGCGGCCCTGGATTTCCGGTCGTCGTCCGACTGACAACTCGTCGATCGGAACAGTCGGTCGAACGGCCAATACTGGCTTTGATCGCCGCCGCCGAGTTGGCCTCGAATGTCCCAGAACCTCTATGCACAGTTCAGCGGCACGCCCATGGCCGGGGACGATATCGAACGCCTGCTCCGGACACAGGGGTACGGGATCTGCTCGCTGTGCGACGACGGCACCCCCTACAGCATCCCGATCTCGTTCGGCTACGACGGCGAGTCGATTTACCTCCCGTTTCTCGCCGAAGGCCCGCGGTCGACCAAAGCCGAGATCGTCTCCGAGGGGACGCCCGCGCGACTGCTCGTGACGACGATCACGGGACGGTTCAACTGGCGGAGCGTCTCGGTGACCGGCCCCCTTCGGTCGGTCGACCCCGATACCGCCGCCTTCGAGCAGTTCATCGCAACCCTCGAGGACAACGGCTGGTTCATGCGTGGCTTCGAGCGGGCCGACTCGTTGGAGTCGTTTCAGGGGTGGCGACTCGATCCCGCGGAGATCCGGGGACTGGAACGAACCGAAACGCCGGGCGAGTAGCCGCCACCGTCGACCCGCTACGCCGACCGGTCGCTGACCGCCGAGGTGAGCCGGCCGTCGACGTCGCTCGCAGACGGGAGCGTGATCGAGACCGTCGTCCCGTCGTCGACGCTCGCGCTCACAGTGCCACCGAGGTTAGTGATGATCCAGTTGACCATCCACAGCCCGAGCCCCGAGCCGTGTTCCATCGGCGTCTCCCGGCCGGTTTCCAGGACCGTCCGTTCGGTTCTCGGAAGCCCCGGCCCCGAATCGTGGACCCGGACGACGACACGGTCGTCGTCGGTAGTCGTCACCTCGTAGCGCACCGTCGACTCGCCGTGTCTGGCGGCGTTATCGCCGAGTTCCGACAGCGCCAACTCGAGTTGGCTGGTCGCCATGACCGTCGGCGACGCCTCGCCGTCGATGCTGAACTCGGTCTCCGGGTAGTCCTGCCGGAGGTCCGCGACGACACGCTCGACGACTGACTGGATCTCGTACTGCTTGAGTTCGGTGCTGTCGACGACCCCCCGCTCGAAGCCCCGAACCGTATCGGTCAACGAGATGAGATCGAGTGCGGTCTCGGTCACCCGCTCGGCCATTGCGGCGAGTTCCCCGTCGACCCGGTCGGCGATCGTCTCCGAAAACCCGATGACGACGTTCATATCGTTCCGGAGGTTGTGCCGGAGGACCCGATCGAGCACGTCGATCAGCCGATCGCGGCGCTTTCGGGCGGTCACGTCCTTCTGAATGCCGACGTAGCGTGTCACTGCACGGCTCTCGGGATCCATGACTGGGATGACTCGCAGCTCGTTCCAGAAAGGCGTCCCGTTGGCGCGGTAGTTGAGTATCTCCGTCTGAATCGGCTCGTCGGCATCGACCGCACGGCGGATCTCCTCGACGGTCCCCTCGTCGGTTCCCTCGCCCTGCAGGAACCGACAGTTCCGCCCCTTGATGTCGCCCATCGTGTAGCCGGTGACCGTCTCGAACCCCTGGTTGGCATACACCAGCGGCGTCGACGGATCGGTCGCGTCGGCGATCGTGATGCCGATCGACGACTCCTCGATCGCCTGATTTTTGAGTCGGAGGTCCCGCTCGCGTTGCTTCCGGTTCGAGATGTCGCGGACGATCCCGAGGATGACGGTCCGGTCGTCGAGTTCGACCCGGCTGACGCCGACTTCGACCGGAACCGTCGTGCCGTCGACTCGCTCGATCAGGAGTGGCGACCCGTCGTCGAACTGCTCTTGGATCCGCTCGTCGAACCCGTCCTCGAAGAGGCGGGCGTATCGCTGGCGGTCGTCCTCGGGATGCAATTCGAGGACGGACAGCCCGTGGAGTTCGGCCTCGGTGTAGCCGGTCAACCCAGCCGCACGCTCGTTGGCCGTCTCGATATCGCCCGTCTCGGCGTCGACGACGAAGACGGCATCCGGAGCCAACTGGAGCAGCGCCTCGTATTTGGCCGCCGAGCGGCGGCGCGACCGTGCGAGCTGCTCGACGCGTCGGTCGCTGGCGGCGGCCTCGATCGCACGGCCGAGCAGCCGGGCGATCAGTTCGACGAAGGCCTTCTCGTCGGCAGTGAAATCGGCCTCGCGGGGGGTTTCGTCCGTGAAACACACCGTTCCGTACACCTCGCCGTCGACGAAAACCGTCGTCCCGAGATAACACTCGAGGCCGTGTTTCTCGTAGGCAGGGTCGTCGGCCCACCCCTGATGGCCGGCGTTCGACAGCGCCAACGGCGAGTGTTGCTCGACGGTCCGTCGACAGTAGGTTTTCGCGCGGTCGAGGACCGTCCCCTCGGGAAACAGTTCCGGCTGCTCCCCGACACTGGCGACCACCGTGTCGGTCCCGTCGGCGGTCCGGCGCTGGATGTGACCGTTGGCGGCACCCAAATACGCACAGCCGAGTTCGAGCGCGCGCTGCCGCTTCGTGTCGAGGCCGGTCCCGGCGTCGTCGAACAGCTCGTAGAGTCGCTGGCGTATCGCGTCCCTGTCGGATCCGCGTGGCTCCCCACTCACGTCTTGTCTCCTGAAAAGAAATTCACTGAATATATAATATAGTTGTGATTGGCAAGGCGGCCGTCGTCCGAGGTGGATTCGGTCGGACCACATCGCGTCGCTGGAATCACACGATGGCCTCCGTCCTGCTGCCGGCGGTACTGGTCGGCGGCATCTCTGAGCGCAGCGTCTGGGCGGTCCACTGCGGGCGAGTGGCCTGCCGGCTCGGACGATCGGCCGCGGCGTCTGAATCCGGGCGGGCACATACTCATCGATCCCCCGCCGACGAGCCGGCCGTGTCGACCCGGTTTGCTGACGCTCCCGACGCCGGGAGAACCCCCTCGGCTGTCAGCCCCGCGATGAGATCGTCGACGAGCGCGTCGACGTCCTCGTAGGGGTACTGCTGGTACTGACCGTATGTGAGCCCGAGATCGATCGCCGGGACGACCACTGGACCGGCACGGAACTCGGTGGCGGCCCCGTCGGGCAACAGCGGGATCAACTCGAAGGGGTCGGTGAGTGGGTACGTCGCGTGGTCGAAGGTCTCGGTGAACTGGCGACGAAGCGAGGCTTCGACCGCCGCCGAATCGCGCTGGCCGTCGAGGGAATCGTTCGGTAGCACGTTAGACGAGTCGCTGGCGGTCCTGCTGTTCGAAGTTCGTGAAATCCTTCCGCCAGAGGATCTCTTCGTCGTCGACCCCGATCTGCGCCGTTAGTTCCGCACCGTCTACCTGTTTCCGCCGGTCGGCATCGATCGTATTCGTTGAAGACATTCAGATATCTCACACGATATTGTGTTTTCTGTACAGATAAGCTTATTCTTCTTGAGAATACTTTCACTAGCAAATATCGTTTTGTTCGCAGCTATCCCGTTTTCGGCGGTATACTGACCGATCGGTGTCGCGTCGGCCTCGAATCCGCCCACCGCCGGCCTCGGAACGACGACAGAATTGTGGTAGCCGTACACGGACCGACCCCGGTCCGGAACCCATCCCGGTTCAGTTCGGAGCCGCTATGTCAGCCGGTAGATGCGGGCCTCCCACGGTCGGAGGTCGAAGGCCGCGGCGTCGACGTCGGTCGCCCGCTCGTCGTCGCCGTAGTTCGATAGGAGGAGTTCGGCCTCCATCTCGTGGGGGTCGAAGTCGACCTCCTCCTCGGGAATCCACGTGTGGCCCTCCCACTCGGCGAAGTTGAGCGTCACCAGCAGGCGCTCGTCGCCGAGCGTCCGGACGTAGGACCAGACTTCCTCGTGGTCGTTGATCAGCACGTCGTAGCGGCCATAAACCAGCACGTCGCTGATGTCGCTGTCGCCCCGGAGGTCGATCAGGTCCCGGTAGTAGTGCCAGATCGAGTCGGGATCGGCGCGGGCCGCGGCGACGTTGATTTCGTCGTGGTTCGGATTGACGCCGATCCAGGGCTCGCCGTCGGTGAAGCCGGCCTTGTCGCTGTCGTCCCACTGGATCGGGGTCCGGGCGTTGTCCCGGCTGTTCTGTCGGAGGCCGTGTTTGATGTCGTCGAAGGAGTCGACCCTGCCGCTATCGAGGGCGTTCCGAACGGGGTTGACCGTCTCGACGTCCCGGAACTCCTCGAGGGAGTCGAAGGGGTAGTTCGTCATCCCGATTTCGGCCCCCTGGAAGATGTAGGGCGTCCCCCGGAGGGTGAAAATCAGGGTCGCCAAGAGCTTCGCCGATTCCTCGCGGTACTCGCCGTCGTTGCCGAACCGCGAGACCAGTCGCGGCTGGTCGTGGTTGCTGAGATAAATGGAGTTCCAGCCGTCCTCTGCCAGCCCGTACTGCCAGCGGTTGAACACGTCCCGGAGGTCGTTGAGCGTCCACTCGTTGGTCTCCCAGATCTCCCCGCCGTGGTCGAGCAGGACGTGGTCGAAGTGGAACAGGGTGGAGAGGGGGCCATCGGCACCGACGTACCGCCGGGCGGTCTCCATATCCATCCCTTGGCCGATCATCTCGCCGAGCGCGAAGGCGTCCGTGTCGGCCAACACCGCCTCGTGCATCTCGTCGAGGAACTCGTGGATCCGGGGGCCGTCGATCGAGTCCCACATCTGGCTGGTGTTGGTCGGTGGGTCGTGGTCGGTGACCTCCGGCGGCTTCGACAGGAGGTTGATGACGTCCATCCGGAAGCCGTCGATCCCCTTGTCGAGCCACCACTCCATCATCTCGAAGACCTCCTCGCGAACAGCCGGGTTCTCCCAGTTGAGATCGGGCTGTTTCTCGTCGAAGAGGTGGAGATACCATTTGCCGACGTCCTCGTCGTAGGCCCACGCCGGCCCGCCGAAGAAGGACCCCCACTCGTTGGGCGGGGCCTCGTCGGCGGGGCCGTGGTGGCCGGTAAAGCCATCGACGTCGGTCCGGCCCTGTCGCCAGATGTAGTAGTCGTGGTACTCGCTGTCGACGTCGCGAGCGTTGACGAACCACTCGTGTTCGTCGGAGGTGTGGTTGACCACCAGATCCATGATGAGCTTGATATCCCGGTCGTGGAGCCCATCGAGGAGCCGCTGCCAGTCGTCCATCGTCCCGAACTCGTCCATGATCGACTGGTAGTCGGCGATGTCGTAGCCGTTGTCGGCGTTGGGCGACTCGTAGACGGGGTTGAGCCAGACGATGTCGACGCCCAGATCGTCGAGGTAGTCGAGTTTCTCGATGATGCCCGGAATGTCGCCGACGCCGTCGCCGTCGGTGTCGTTGAAACTCCGCGGGTAGATCTGGTAGATCACCGACTCCTTCCACCAGGCCCGGTCGATCTCCGGTTCGTCCGTGGTTGCGGCTGTCATAGCTACCACTTTCCGGCAGGACGCTTAAGATGTCTGGGTTCGGCGACACTCTCCCGAACCGGAGGCGTCGACAGTCACGCACGTTTACCATCTCCGAGGCGAATGTCGGGGTATGCCGCCAACGCTGGTGTCGGTCGCGGTCGGCGTCCTGCTCGGAGTCGCGCTGCTCGGGGCGGCCTTCGACCACCGGTCGCTGACCGTCGTCGCGGTCGCTGCCGCCCTCCCCGACGCCGACGTTTTTGGTAGTCTCCTCCTACCGGGGTCGACCAACGCCGCCCTCCACACCGCCTTGCTCCCTGCGGTCGTCGCAGTCCTCCTCTACTACGATACGACCCGCCGCGAGACCTCGTGGCTCCGCTCGCGGTACGGGTGGCGGGGGGTCAGGATCGCATGGGTCGGCCTCGCAACCTTCGTCGTCGCCGGGATCGGCGTCGATCTCTTCAGTAGCGAGGGGGTCGCCCTGTTCTACCCGCTGTCGGACCGCTACTACGCTGTCGTCGGCAAGTTCGTCCTGTCGACACAGGAAGGACTCGTCCAGACCTACCTTACCGTGGGCGACGGCTGGCTCAACGTCGCCTCGCCCGGCACGACCGAAACCCACCACGTCGCCTCGTGGCTGCATCCCGGCGAGGAAGCGCGCCGACTCCGGCTGGTCGAGTCGGGCTGGCAGGCGGTGGTCGTGCTGACGGCCGCGGCCGCCGTGCCGGCGAACGTCCTCGTCGACCGGGGTGATCGCTGATGCCGACGTCGGTGGTCCACGCCGCGGTTGCCGTCGTCCTTGCGGTCGGCCTGCTCGGCGACCACGCTGACCGCCGGGCGTTGGCGGTCGTCCTCGCGGCGATCGTCGTTCCCGAGGTCGACTCGCTTCTCGGGTTCGTGATGCCCGGTGCCCACCGTACGGTCCTCCACACCGCAGTTCTCCCAGCGGTCCTCGCCGGCCTCCTCTACTGGGACACTCGCCGGTCGGAGTCGTGGCTCCGAGAGCGGTGGGGAGCCTACGGCGTGCGGGTCGCGTGGGTCGCGCTCTTTGCCCACACCTTCGCCCACATCGGCCTCGACTGGGCGCATCTCGATGGGATCAACCTCCTGTGGCCGCTGGTCGACCAGTTTATCGCCCTCGATGGCGAACTCTACATTTCCTCGGAGGGGCTGGTCCAGACGTTCGTCGACGTCTCGGCCGATCCCGAGACCGGCCGGCGGGCGGTCGACGCGGGCCAGGGCGGGACGAGCGCGAACGTCCACGTCTCGACGCCGGTCCAGCCGTCGAAGGAGCCGACCGGCCCGGTCGACCGACGGTTCCCGATCGCCGTCGGCGGCTGGCAGCTGTATCTGCTCTGTACCGGGCTGTTCGTCCTGCTGGCCCGGCGGTTCCAGTCGGACGAGTAGGCGTCGACTACCGGCTCCGTCCAGCAGGTAGGCGGTTCCTACTGGCGTGTGGCCGACGCGAACGGTTTTTGTCGACCGCCGCCGAAGCCGGGGTATGGGAATCGATGTCGTCGACCTCGACCACGCCGCGGTTCGGGTCGCTGATCTCGACGCCGCGCTCGAATTTTATCATGAATTGCTTGGGATGGAGATCCGGGACCGCGATCGCTTCGATCGGGGCGAGGTGCCGTACGTCGCCGTCGTCGCCGGCGGTCGACACATCCATCTCGTGCCGACCGACGAACCGGTCGACGTCGAGGGGGACCACCTCTGTCTGCTGGTTCGGTCGGCCGAGATGGAGACCGAAGCGGAAATCGAGGCACTGATCGACGAGCTACGGGCGGCGGGTGTCACTGTCGAGGACGGCGAGCCGTACAAGCGGTATGGGGCCTACGGCCGCGACTGGGCGGTCTACGTGTGCGATCCCGACGGCCGGCGGGTCGAACTCAAACTCCACTAGTGGTCGAGGTCGATATCGAACCGTGCGCCGCCCTCGGCGCTTTCGGCGGCGTCGATCTCCCAGTCGTGGCCTTCGATGATCGACTGGACGATAGCGAGGCCGAGTCCGGTCCCGTTGCCGCCGGTGTGGCCGTACTCGAAGACGACATCCCGTTTCTCCGGCGGGATCCCCGGCCCGTCGTCAGCGATGTGGACGGTTCCGCCGTCGGTCTCGACGCGGATGTCGACGTCCTCGCCCGCGTGGACGATCGCGTTTTTGAACAGGTTCTCGAAGGCCTCCTGGAGCCGCGAGGCGTCGGCCTCGACGGGATCGAGTGCCTCGAAACCGGCCGTTTCGAGGCTTGCATCGTACGTCTCGACGCTCTCCCAGGCCTCCTCGACGATCGGTTCCAGTTCGACTTTCTCGGTCTCGCCGACCGCCCGACCCTCACGGGCCAGCGTCAGCAGATCGTCCAGCATCTCCGACATCCGATCGGCGGCGTCGACCGCGGGGTCGAGATGGTCGACGTCGCCGGTTTCGACGGCGAGGTCGAGGTAGCCCGAGATGACGTTCAGCGGGTTCTGGAGGTCGTGGCTGATCACCGAGGCGAACTGTTCGAGCTGCTCGTTCTGGCGTTCGAGCGCCTGCCGCTGGCGACGGCGGCGCTCCATATGGCCAACGAGTTCGCCGACCGCCTGCAGGCGCTGGCGGGCTTCCTCGCCCCACTCCCGCGGGCGGTCGACGGTGATCACGATCGTGCCGGCGAGTTGCCACTCGATGACCACCGGCAGCGCCAGTAGCGTCCCCTCCTCGCGGTCGACCCCAAGCGAGGCTGCGGCCGACTCGACGGCGGCCACACCGCCCTCGTCGCCGGCGGTCGCCGCCGCCGGCTCGCCGGCTTCGACGAGTCGGGTGGCGTCGACACAGGCGGGCTCGAACTGCGCGAGTCGCTCGTCGAAGCCGGGAAACCGCTCGGCCGGGATGGACTCGTCGCCGAGATCGAAGGCGGTGCGGTGGAGTTCGTCGTCAGGGAGGTCGCCGGTCCAGCCGTGGGTGAGTTCGAGCGCCGACTGGTCGTCGTCGACCTCGTAGATCAGACACTGGGTGGCGTCGATCTCCTCGGCCAGCGACTGGAGGGCCCACTCGGTTTTCATGTCGACCTCGTCGGGTGCCGCTCCCATCAGCGACCGCGAGACGTCGACGTAGGTGTCGTTGAGATCCGCCGTCTCGGCTTCGACCGATTCGAGACAGTTGCGTAGCCCGACGATCCCGTCGGTGATGTCGCCGCTTTCGGATCGGGCCTCGGTGGTCGTCCCCGGTTCACGCTGTTTGTAGATCACGTCGTCGACGCCCGCCCGGAACGCCTGCCGCAGCCGGTCTACGTCCTCGGTCGCAGCGAACAGCACGAACGGCACCGACCCCGCCTCCTCCGCCACCGCCTGAGAGAACTCGATCCCGTCCATCTCGGCGAGGGTGTCGGTGGCGACGGCCACGTCGACCGACTCGGTGAGGCGTTCGAGCGCCTCCGAAGCAGTCGCTACCGCCGTGACCGTCCACTCGGGCTCGAATACCGACGACACCTGTCGCCGGTAGACCGGATCGGGGTCGGTGTAGAGAAGATGAGACCCCCCGTTCCGTTGCATCATATATTCACCCTCTCATGACTGTTGTATCAACTTTCCCGTCCAGTTATCAGCGATGATTATATTGGGAACTCGGCGTCCGGACGACCGGTCGACTCGGCGGTCCCGTCGTCGGTGTCGGCTCCGACTAGCCATTGAGACCGACCGGGAGGCCGACGGTCGGCGGGTTCTCGACGACGCCCGGCGGCAGAAGCACGAGCATGCCGACGACCCCGGCAACGGCGAGCGCGACCAGCACCAGCAGCCCGATGCTGAGCTTGTTCATCGTCTCCCGGTGGTCGACCGTGGATCTACGGTTGTGTGTCGGTTCATTGGCCGTCTCTTCGACCACAACCGGCATAAATCCTTTCGAACAGACTAATCAATAGTACAATCGGTCAGTTCAAGCGATATCTCGACTGGTGTCGATCGAGACCCCGGTCGACAGTTTGAGCTTGATCGTCTCGTCGAGGGCGCGGCCACCGCGGAACTTCGGCACCGACAGCCGGTTGACGATCTCGGTGCCCTGCCGTTCGGTGTCGAGATCGAAGATCACATCGGCCATGTGCTCGCTGACGTCGCGCAAGACGGGCACCGACCGGCCGTCCATCGCGTGGAGCACGGCGATCGACTCGGTGTTTGTCATCTGGGTCTGCAGTTGGTTGAGAAAGCGGCGATACCGGCTGGGCTCCTGTCGCTCCAGCGGATCGAGCGTGTCGACGATCAGTGTCGACTCCTCGGGGACGGTCCCCAGCAACTTGTTGGCCCCGTCCAAGGGCGCTTCGACCCCGATATCACGGATCGTCGGATCGCCGACCTGTGTGTACCGAGTGCTCCGGTCGAAGGCGTCGGTGACCGCCTGCTCCGAGCGCAGGGTCGTCAGGTAGAGCGCCGCGCGGACGGCGGTCAGTTCGTAGAGCAGTAGCTCCGACTGGCTGGCCGGATCGGCCGTAAACAGGACGATGCTGCCGGTCGGGATCCCCCCGTCGAGCTGCCGATCGAGCACGTCGACCCCCGTCGACAGGCGGCGGCTCATCGTCGGTGCTTTGTGGGCTGCCGGAATAAATCTACGCCTCGAATTATCGGAATCAATAACACAGTCCGGCTGCCGAGTCGACAGACACGACGGGACAGCCAAACCGGCCGTCGGCCCACGTTTCGACCGACTGTCGGCCGCCGCCGGCGACGAGCACGGCATCGATGTCGACCCCCGCGGGGAGCCGGCGGCGGAACCGATCGGCGGCGTGCAACGAGCTTACACAGGGGGCGACCGCCACGCGGAGTCGGTCGGCAGTCGCCGGCTCGGCGGTCGGGAGGCCACAACGAGTCAGCCGGTCGACGAACAGCAGACCACTGCAGTCGCTCCGGAGGGTGTCGGACAGTCGCCCGGTCGACACGCCGGGCGCGGCGACGACGAGATCCATACCGCCGGTGGTGGCGGGCTGGTATCTAAACCTAGTCCTGACAGCAGCCGCCGGCCTCGCCGCCGAAGTCGACGGCGAGCTCCTCGGAGATGGCCATGTTGACCGCTTCGAGCCGCTCTTGGAGCGCCGCCTGGGCGTCGAGGTACTCCTCCATCACCGGCAAGGCGTGGAGTTCGCGCTGGGCCCGTTTGACCTCGCGCATCGACTCGCGGTCGGCGCGGCCGGCCTCGCGGTCGACCATGAACTCGTGGCGGAGCTGTTCGAACTCCTTGATCTTCGCTTGGGCTTCGGCGTCGGTTTCGACGGCCTTGTTGGCCTCGACGAACGCCTCGTGTTCGGGACTCTCGGCGATTTTCTCGCCCAGCTGGCGGCCCAGATCTTCGAGTGGTGCGGTCTCGACGCTCATAGCCACGGGTTGGGCGTCGACCGGTATAGATGTGCCGGAACCCCCGACGAGCCGCCGGATCCGGCTCCTAATCGGGGGGCTTACTACCGATGGTCGACCACGTGCTGTCGTGTCAGTCGTTACGTTGCTCGGCCTGACGGTCGTCTCGACGGCGATCGTCTGGAAGGGAAGCGAACTGCTCGACGGGGCCAGCCAGAAGCTCGCACTCCACTACGGCCTGCCGGCGGTCGTCCAGGGGGCGGTGATCGTCGCCATCGGCTCGAGTTTCCCCGAACTCGCCAGTGTCGTCCTCGGGGTGCTGATCCACGACACCTTCGATCTCGGCGTCGGCACCATCGTCGGCTCGGCGATCTTCAACATCCTCGTGATCCCGGCAGTCAGCGCGCTGGGCCGCAGCCCCCTCGAAGTCAACCGCGCGGTCGTCTACAAGGAGGCACAGTTCTACATGCTCTCGATCGCCGTCTTACTGCTCACGTTCTCGTTCGGTGTGATCTACAACACCAACGGCGCGATCGGCACCTCGGTTATCGGTCGACCGCTCGCGCTCATCCCGCTGGGAATCTACGGGCTGTATCTGTTCATCCAGTATCAGGACATCACCGACTACGAACCGCCGATCAGCGAGGAGTCGATCGACGTCCGCCGGGAGTGGCTCCGGCTGGCGGTCTCGCTGGTGGTGATCGTCGTCGCCGTCGAGGGGCTGATCCGGGCAGCCCTGGGGTTCGGCGAGCTACTCGACTCCCCGGAGTTCATCTGGGGACTGATCGTCGTTGCCGCGGGCACCAGCCTCCCGGATGCGATCATGAGCGTCCGGGCGGCCAATCGGGGCGCCGGCGAGGTCAGCCTCTCGAACGTGCTGGGAAGCAACACCTTCGATCTGCTGGTCGTGCTGCCGGTCGGCGTGCTGCTGGTCGGCGCGACGACGGTCAACTACGCGCTGGCGGTACCGATGATGGGCGCGCTGACGCTGGCGACGATCGTCCTCTTTACGATCATGCGAACCAAGCTCCGTATCACCAGCCGGGAGGCTCGACTCCTCTTGGGCTGTTACGGGCTGTTCGTCGGCTGGATCGTCGTCGAGAGCCTCGGCTACATCGACACGCTGCCGGGCGTCTGATCCTCGAGCCAGCCGAGCAGCCGAGCGACGACCACGCGCTCAACGTCGTCGACGTCGGGATCGTCGGTATCGGCCGCCGCAACCAGTTCCTCGGGCGTCGTGCCGGTCGACCCGGCCGTGAGCCGCTCGAACAGCGCCACCAGCGGTGCCGACAGCGCCGTTCGGTTGGCCTCGATCCGGTCGACGACGGTCTCGCGGTCGAACGGCAGCCGGATGTCGAAACACTCCCGATGAACCTCGGCGACCAGCCCCGCCCCAAGCACCGGCCGAGCGTCGGGCTCGCCGTTCTGCCAGGCGACCAGACAGAGTTGGACGATCGTCCGGAGATCGCCGTCACCGCCGGCGATCCCGGCCAGCGCCTCGGCGTACAGCTCCGACGGCGGCGGTGTCTCGCTAATTCGGTCGAGAAATCCGGCGAACGTCCGGCGCTCAATCGCGTCGAGCGACCCCTCGGCGGCGGTACTTTCGGGATCGATAGCGAGCTCCCGATCGGCCCCGCTGCCCCGAACGAACGCCAGCAGTGTCGCGGCGGGCTCCGAGAGCGCCTCCCGGTGGTCATCGACCGTCTCGACGATCCCCTCGGGGTCGGCGTCGACGGCGGGGTCCTCCAACAACAAGTGGTACGCCGCGAGGGCCACCCCGGCGTGGAGACAGTGACCGTGGGGTTCCGCCCCCGGATCGAAGGCCGGTCGACACGCCCAAAGTCCATCGAGCAGTTCGAAGGCCGCAGGATCGTCGCCGTCGGCGATCAGCGCCAGCGCCCGCTCGTAGAGCGAGGCGATGGCCGCAGCGTCGCCGGTCAGTTCGGCGTTCCGCACTCGGAACCACCGTCGGTAGGACGCCGCGTCGGCCACCTCGGTGCGGTCGAGGAGATCGAGGGCCTCCGCACAGGTCTCGACGGCTGCGGCCGTCCGGTCGTCGGCCTGCTGGCAGTCGACCAGCCCCTGCAGGGCGTCGAGCCGTGCTCTGGACTGGCCGGTCGCGGCGAACCCCTCGGCGGCCGCGGCGTAGTGGTCGACCGCCTCGGCGCACCCGCCGCGGCCCTCCTCGAGGCTGCCGAGACTGGCGAGTGCGGTCGCTTCCCCCACCTCGTCGTCGACGAGGCGCTTGAGATCGAGGCTCTCCCGGAGGTAGGTCTCGGCGATCTCAGTGTTCCCCCGTCGGTCGGCGATCGTTCCGAGGCTGGCAAGGCTGTTGGCCTCGGCCGACTGATCGTCCCGTTCCCGCGAGATAGCGAGGCTCTCGCGGTGGTGCTCCTCGGCCGCTTCAAGCGCCTCGCGCTGGAGAGCCACGTTGCCGAGCCCGGCGAGTGCGGTCGCTTCGGCCGCCTCGTCGCCGCACTCGCGGGCGCGATCGAGGCTCTGCTGGTAGTATTCCTCGGCGTCGTCGACCGCACCGCCGCCGAGCGCCACGTCGCCGAGGCCGGCGAGTGCGGCCGCTTCCCCCGCTTCGTCGGCCTCGCGGGCGATCTCACGGGCGAGTTCGAGGGCGGCCCTCGCCGTCTCGGTGGCTCCACGCCGGCGGGCGGCCGCTCCCACCTCGACAAGTCCCGCACCCTCGTCGTCGACCGCCACGAGTTCCCGCTGCAGGTCGGCGAGGAACGCCTCGGCGACACGGGTCGGCTCCTCGTCGGTCAGCGCCCCCTCGCTGTCGGCCCCGTGGTCGGCGAGCGCCTCGGCCAGCAACGTAGCGGCCACCGTCGGTTCCGACTCAGAAGGCGGCTCGCCGACCCGCTCGGCGAGTCGATCGTCCCGGAGAGCAGCGCTCAACTGGTCGGACAGTGCTGTTAGGTCGGGCTCGGTAGCCCGTTCGGCGGCCTCTTGGGCGGCGCGCTCGACAGCCCCGGAAAGGTCGACCGCCGCAAGCGGGCCATCGGTCGCTCGGTGGCTGTCGACGACGAACCTCAGCGTTCGACGATCCGTGTTCACGACCAGCCTGTTGGCAGGCCTGACCTTCAATCTTTAGCATACGATCGTGACCGTCCGGCCGCGGTCCACCGGTGTAGTCACCGGCTACCGGGCGGTAGTCACCGGCTACTACCGGTCCTGCCGGTCGACGAAGTCGACCAAATCGGCGAGTTCCTCGCTGCCGACGCCGTGAGGCGCGTCGTAGGCAGTGTACTCGACGGCCACACCGAGTTCCTCGAACCGCTCGGCGGCCGCTTCGGTGCGGGCTGCCGGGATGATCTGATCGGCGCTGCCGGCGGCGATGAAGACGGGTTTGTCGACGATCCCCTCGGGATCGAGCTCCCGGTGCGAGGCGGGGAGATAGCCATGAAGGGCGACGACCCACCGGTAGTCGGCCGTCGACTCTAACAGCAGCGACAGACTCGTGATCGCCCCCTGACTGAAGCCGAGTAAGCCGATCCGGTCGGGATCGAGGCCATACGTCTCGACCGCGGCGTCGACGCTCTCGTCGACGAGATCGAGGCTTCGGCGGAAATCGTCGGGATCCGGCTGGCTCTGGTGGAGCCCGCCCGCCGACAGATCGAGTTCGTACCACGTGTAGCCACCCTGCAGCCGATCGGGAGCCCGGAGGCTGACAATGTGGTAGGCCCCGGGGAGTTCTTGGGCGATCGGCAGCAGATCCTGTTCGTTCGCCCCGCGACCGTGGAGAACGACGACTGCGGGGGCTAGGCCGTCGGTCGACGTCTCGGGGTCGACGTGAACGTGTTCGAGTGGTATCTCCGGCATGACCATCGGTTGGCGGGCCGTGAAGTTAAACGAACAGTAACATCGATGTCACCGGCCGCCGCGCGGCGGCCGGGTGGTAGGAACCGGTTAACTATATGTGATAACTGTCCGTCGGCTTAGAGGTTGTCGGCGAGCTTGGCGGCGATCCGCTGGGCTCCCTGAGCTGCGGCGAGGTCCGGGCGGTCCGCCGCGACGACGGTGATATCCCGATCGAGCTCCGCCGAGAGCCGCTCCTCGAAGACCTCCTCGATGCCGGGGATGCAGGCCATCCCGCCAGTGAGCGCGATCGGCTTGCCGAGGGCGATCTGGTAGGGTTTCATGTGGGTGTTGGCCAGCTCCGAGAGGAAGTTGTTGGCGATCTCGTCGACCGCCTCGTCGACGTACTCGTCGAGGGGGTCCATCACGCCGCGCTTGATCGTGAACTCGTGGGAGCCGCCGCCGGGCTGCTGGATGACGTCGGTAAACGGCTCGAAGTTGTTGAAGTCGCCGTGTTCTTCTTTATATTCGCGGGCGGTCGTCAGGTCGATGTTGACCCGGCCCTGGGTTTCCTCTTCGACCGCGTTGGCGATCCGTCGGTCGACCTCGCCGCCGGTGACTGCCC